>JAWVZU010000027.1:0-21694 GCA_033722075.1 Lysobacterales bacterium | reverse complement strand
CTCTGCGAATTAGCTAGAAGCTCTCGCTTTAGTCACGCCGAATCCCATTGGAATTCATTGGGTGTCCGGAATATTCGCGGGGTGTCCGGAATTCGCGGGAACTCGTTTCGCGGAATTCGTTGGGTGTCCGGAATTCGTCGTTGCGGGGTGTCCGGAATTCGCGGGAACTCGTTTCGCGGAATTCGTTGGGTGCCGGAATTCGGCGCAATCCGCTTTGATCCTTGGGTGTCCGGAATTCCGAATTTTGGGTGTCCGGAATTCGGAATTCGATCCACGTCCAACAGGGCGACTAATCCCGAAACCCCGCAACCATCACCCGCTTGCCGAAGCGGTGCTGCTCGTAGGCGTTATCCGGCGGAGGAACAAGTTCGACGCGGTCGAAGCCGACCTTTTCCATGATCCACAACAGTGCCGGCGTGCTTGGAGCCAGGCAGATGCCGAGCGTGCTCGCCTCGGGGCCGTGGGTCTCGTGGGTCTCGTCGATGATGCCGAAACAGCCCTTGAGCTCCTTGACGAAAGTGTGGTTGCCCCAGTCCACGGGGCCGGAAAGGTGCGGGACAACCTGGGTCTCGATCAAACAGACCTTTTTGGTCAGCGCATGGGCAGTTCGGATCGCGCCGACCGGGTTCTCCAGATGGTAGATCAGGCCCAGCATAAGGACGATATCGAAGCGGCCAAGCTCGTCGGGCTCCAACGCGTGCACGTCGCTCAGGCGGGCGCGCATGTTGGGGAGCTCCAGCGCCTCAGCGATCAGGTTGCTGTCCTCGACGTGTGACTGGCGGGCATCGATGCCCAGCACTTCGCAGCCGCGACGCGCAAGCTGGGTGGAGAAGAAGCCCTGGTGGCAGGCGAGGTCGATCGCGGTCTTTCCGTCCAGGGAGGCGCCGTACTCGCGGTCGATCACCCGGTTCATCATCGCCAGCCGGGTCGCGTGGATCGCATCCAGGCGCCCCCCATGGTAGGTCGGGGCAACCTGCCCGGATGGCAGTTCATACGGGTAGAACCACTCGCGTTTCAGTACTTCGGTCTCTACATCCATGCCGGTCAGGCCTTCCGTGCAATCGGTGGGGCAATGGTACAATGGGGTTTTCGCCGACAACAGAAAACCCCTTCATGTCCCTACCCGCTACGGAACTGGCCGGCGACCTCATCGCGGCTCGCTACCGGGCAGTGCGCGCGGCTACCGAACAGCTGTGCGAACCCCTGACCATCGAGGACCAGGTGGTCCAGTCGATGCCGGATGTCAGCCCGACCAAATGGCATCTCGCCCATGTCACATGGTTTTTCGAGACTTTCGTCCTGGGCCGCCTGCCGGGCTACGAGCCCTTTCATCCGGAATACGATTACCTGTTCAATTCCTATTACAACGCGGTCGGCAAGCAATATCCCCGACCTCGGCGGGGCCTGGTCACGCGCCCGACCTTGGCGGAAGTCCTGGCCTTCCGCCGCTCTGTGGACGCCGCGCTGGTAGACGCGCTTGAACGGGACGAGATCGACCCGAGCGGACGCAAGCTGATTGAGCTGGGGCTCAACCATGAGCAGCAGCACCAGGAACTGATGCTCATGGACATCAAGCACGTCTTGTTCCAGAGCCCGCTCTTTCCCGCCTATCACCAGCCGCCCGCACACGAAGGCACGCCGCCCGGAACGCTCGCTTGGACTACCTTCCACGGAGGCGAGTACGCATTCGGTGCCACGGGCGAGTCCTTTGTCTACGACAACGAAACCCCACGCCACAAGCGACGCATCGAGGATTTCGAACTGGCCAACCGGCTGGTGACCAACGGCGAGTACCTGGAGTTCATGGCGGATGGGGGCTACGAAAAACCGCTCCTGTGGCTGAGTGACGGCTGGGCCCAGATCCAGGAAGCTGGATGGCGTGCCCCACTGTACTGGGTCGAGCGGGATGGCGAGTGGCACGAGTTCACCCTGGGCGGTCTGCAACCGGTGGACACGGAAGCCCCGGTCGTGCATGTCAGTCTTTATGAAGCGGACGCCTTTGCGAGCTGGGCCGGGCAGAGGCTTCCGACGGAGTTCGAATGGGAGCACGCCGCGGGATCGCAACCCGTGACGGGACGTTTCCGGGGCGCCGGCCTGCTGCATCCGGCGCCATCAGCCGGAAGCGAGCTCGACCAACTCTTCGGCGACGCCTGGGAGTGGACGCGTTCGGCCTACGAGCCCTACCCCGGTTTCAAGGCCGCGGACGGCGCGGTCGGCGAGTACAACGGCAAATTCATGTGCAACCAGATGGTGATGCGCGGCGGCTGCTGCGCGACGCCCGACGACCACGTGCGCTCCACCTATCGCAACTTCTTCTATCCCCACATGCGCTGGCAGTTCGGCGGGATCCGCCTGGCCCGCTAGCTAACGCCATGAGAGCAGGAACCATGAAAGTCATGAAACGCATGAAAGGAATCGCTACACGATGACTACAACGTAATAGAGAAGGGAGTTGGAAGCGCGCCGCGCGCATTTTTCCCTTGCGCTTTTCATGTCTTTCATGACTTTCATGGTTCCCGCTCTTTTCAGCGACCGCGTGCTTTCATGGCCTGTGGCGCATGGACACCCGGTAGGCCGGTCTCTTAACATCAATACATGACTGATCGCCACATCTTCGAAGAGGTCCCGGACGGTCGCCTGCTGGCGGTGCGCAACTGGAAACATCGCGACCATGAGGACGATGCGCTGATCGCCGTGCCCCTGGAGCCGGAGCAGATCGACCGCTATCGGGAACTCAAGCGAAAGGGCATGGACGATGCGCAGATCTTCGATGAACTGTTCGCCGTCCCGATCGATCCGCGAGTCTCCATTTCCATCGATCAGCTGTCCAAGAAGCAACTCATGATGCTGCTGCGCCAGGTGGTCGGCGATGATATCCCGACGCTCGACCGGGTCACCCGCGAGGACCTGGTCAAGCTGGTCCGAACCTTGTGCAAGGCCACGGACCGCTGCGAGGCCTATCTCGTGTAGCCGGCGTCGCAGGTTCGAGGAAACAGGAGAGAAACCAATGGAACGGAAGATCATTTCCACCGACCTGGCACCAGCCGCGATCGGCACCTACTCCCAGGCCGTGCAGGCCGGCGACACGCTGTATCTCTCGGGGCAGATTCCCCTTGATCCGGAGACCATGCAGCTGGTCGGCGCCGATTTTCGAGCCCAGTGCCAGCAGGTCTTCAGGAACCTGCGTTCGGTGCTGAGAGCCGCCGGGACCGATTTCTCCGGAGTCGTCAAGCTGAACATCTACCTCACCGACCTGGTTCATTTCGCGACGGTCAACGAAATCATGGGCGAGTATTTCGACGAACCCTACCCGGCGCGTGCCGCCATTGGCGTCAAGGAGTTGCCCAAGGGTGCGCAGGTGGAGATGTACGCGATCGCGGTTGTCGATTGAACGATCAATCACGGCCTCCCGATGAATCTGAACGCGGACGCGCCGATCACGTCCCTGCCCGGCGTCGGGCCGAAGGTCGCCGAGAAGCTCGCCAAGCTCGGATTGCATCGATGCGCTGATGCCCTGTTTCACTTGCCGCTGCGCTATGAGGACCGGACGCGAATCCACCCCATCCACAGTGTGAGGCCCGGCGCCCGACTCCTGCTCCAGGGCGAAGTGGTATCGACCGTGACTGTGGGGAGAAACCGCCGCTCGATGATCTGCGTCCTCGACGACGGCACCGGGCGAATCACGCTGCGGTTCTTCAATTTCTATCCGAACCAGCAGCGCATGTTTCGCCGCAGGCCCACGCTGCTCTGCTACGGCGAGGTCCGCGCCGGCTACGACGGCCTGGAGATCGTTCATCCCGAATACAGCGTCATCGCACCCGGAACCGAGGTCCAGGTGGAAGCCAGTCTGACCCCGGTCTATCCCATGACCGAGGGCGTGGGCCAGGCGATGCTGCGTCGCATCGTGAGCGCCGCATTGGAAGCCGTCCCGGTGGAGGAGCTGTTGCCGGAGGGACAGGCCTATGATCTCTCGGACGCCCTGCAATACGTCCATCATCCGCCCCCGGACGCCGACCTGGGGGCACTTGCGGAGGGCATTCACCCGGCCCAGCAGCGACTGGCTTTCGAAGAACTCGTGGCCCACCGGCTCAGCATGGCGGTCATCCGGGCCCAGACGCGCAGTCATGGCGCACCCGCTCTGGATGTCGAGGCCGACCTGGTTGAGGCTCTACTCGGGCAATTGCCGTTTCGGCTGACCGCCGCGCAGGAGCGGGTCTCGGCAGAGATCTCGGACGATCTCGCCCAGCCGGTGCCCATGCTGCGACTGCTCCACGGGGACGTCGGCGCGGGCAAGACGGCCGTTGCCGCGCTGGCCGCGGCTCGCTGCATCGCGGGCGGCTTCCAGGTGGCGCTTTCGGCCCCCACCGAGATCCTTGCCGAACAGCACCTGAACACATTGCGCGAGTGGTTCGAACCGCTGGGCATCGACGTGCTTTGGCTGTCCAGCCGAATCAAGGGGCGCAAGCGCAAGGAAGTGCTCGAGGGGCTGGCCGGGGGCGCACCGCTGGCCGTGGGCACCCACGCCCTGATGGAAGAAGCCGTGGTCTTCGATCGGCTCGGGCTGGTCATCGTCGATGAGCAACACCGCTTCGGCGTTCGCCAGCGACTGAAGCTCCGGGACAAGGGCGCCGGTGCCGACCTGGTGCCCCACCAGCTGATCATGACCGCCACCCCGATTCCCCGCACCCTGGCCATGACCGCCTACGCCGACCTGGACGTTTCGGTCATCGATGAACTGCCGCCGGGTCGGCGGCCGGTGACGACCGTCGCGATCAGTGACGCCCGCCGCAACGAGGTCATCGAGCGGGTGGCCGCGGCATGCCAGGAAGGCCGCCAGGTCTACTGGGTCTGCACTCTGGTAGAGGAATCGGAGCTGTTGCAGGCCGAGGCGGCGACGGCGACTGCGGACCGTCTTAGTCAGGAGCTCGAGGGGTTGGCCGTGGGCCTGGTCCATGGGCGCCTGAAGGGCGAGGAGAAGGACTCGGTGATGGCCGCCTTCAAGCGCGGCGAAATCCGGCTGCTGGTGGCAACGACCGTCATCGAAGTCGGCGTCGACGTGCCGAATGCGAGTCTGATGATCATCGAGAATGCGGAACGCCTCGGCCTGTCCCAGCTCCATCAGCTCCGGGGTCGCGTCGGGCGCGGCGCGGAACAAAGCACCTGCGTGCTGATGTACCACGGACCGCTGACCGAGATGGCCAGGCAACGTCTCGACGTCATGCGGCGCACCAATGACGGATTCGAGATCGCCCGCAAGGACCTGGAACTGCGCGGACCCGGCGAAGTACTCGGAACCCGGCAAACCGGTGCCATGCAGTTTCGCATCGCCGATCTGAGCCGCGATCGCTCCATCCTCGATTCGGTCGGGCGCCTGGCCGCAGAGATCGAAGCGGACCATCCCGAACGCGTGACCCCGCTCATCCGCCGCTGGGTGGGCGACGCGACCCGTTACGGGTCAGTCTAGCCTGGATGTTGCACAAGGGACGCGCGCATCACTGACAAGAGTTTAGTTGAATCAGTCGCTTATGATCAGGGCTGGTGCGTCAATCGGGGTGAACGATTTGCGCGCTGTCGGTTTTCCGCCCAAGCTCGAGGGCCGTCGCGAGCTTGACCGGAAATCCCGACCCCTCATGCAACATCCAGGCTGGCCATCAGAGCGGCGTACGGAAACTGAACCCGCCGACCTGCTCGGGCAGATCGAAGATCGAGTTCACATAGGGGGCGTTGGTGGGCACGGTTCCGAACTGCATGGTGATGGAGTGGTCATCCGTGCGGACCGCCTCCCCGTCGATGATGCGGGGTCGAAAGCGCACCTGGTTGCGGAAGATGTTCGGCACGTAGAACTGCAGTTCGCCCGGCGCGTCCGAGTCCGCCAGTTCGATCTCCTTGGGGCGTCCGTCGAAGCTGATGTCAAAGACCAGGCGGAAATAGTCGGCCTCTTCTTCACTGCGCGAAGCGGGGATGAGCGAATTGAAGCGCACGATTCTCGGCTCGGCGAGATAGGCCTTCCAGTCCGCATAGGCGCTGCCGCCGGCATCCGCCACTTCCCAGGCCTCCACATAGCGACGGGTCGCAGCCCGCTCGTAGGAAAAGCGCATGAGGAGGTCCCCGTATTCGACCAGCGCCGCAATCAGCCGGTTTCTGGAAAACACGTCGGGATGCTTCTTCATCAGCTTGATGACGCGCTGGTGCATCTTGAAGGATCGGCGTGAAAACGGACCACCCAGGTAGGCATTGGACTTGCCCAACAGCAACGGCAGCACGGCCGGGACATCGGGGCCGCGCTTGCCCTGCAGCTCGATCATCGCCGACCGGTAAAGGCTCAGCGCGCCGGTGTAATCGCCGATGCTTCGCAACCAGCGACCCAGTCTATCCGCGGCGCCGATGGCCTCGGGGCTGAGATCCCCGTAGGCTTCCCGGTGGAGCTTGTACGCTGTCCGATGGAGGTTCTCGGCGACCAGTAGATTGCCACGCTGCTGTTCGCCGTGAGCTTTCGCATAGAGGATCGGAATCTGGTCTTCCGAATGGCTGCCGTCAGCGCGCTGGGCCACCTGCTGCGCCCGGGACAGCGCGTCCGCACCGGCTTCCGGGTCACCCACCGACTGCAGGGCAAGTCCCAGGAAGAAATAGGGGGCGATCAACTGCCGATCGTACAGCCCCTCCGCCCCGGAGAGGATCCGGACCGCCCTCTCCAGATCAGCCACCGCGGCCTTTCGGTCCCCGCCGAGAAAACGCGTGACGCCCAGCTTTGCCAGGGCCCGACCGTGGTTGGCGCTGTCCGGCCCGAAAAGCGATTCGGTCTGGCGGACATCGGCCTCCAGCAGGTCGATCGAGGCGAGCGTATCGCTGCCAAGGATGCCGTAGTCCGCCTCCAGCCAGTCTTCGACGATCTGCATGCTCGGAATGCGCTCGTCGTCGCCCCAGGTCACCCCGGCAAAAGACAACAGAACAAGGAATACGATCAGTCGAGCCATCATCAGCAAGCCCCGCCAGCAGCCCTCTTCATCCTACCCAATCGATCCTGTCTGTTTCGAATGGTTCCGTTTGCGTTTCTTGCCGAATCGCCGGGTTCGCGCCGCAGCAGGCGGTGCTACCGCCCCTGGAATCGGGCCTCGCGCCGTTCCAGGAACGAGGCCACGCCTTCTGCCGCATCCTCGCTCTGCATGATCGGCATGAGATCCGGGAACAGGCGATCCAGAGCGTGGCGTTCGCCCTCGGCCCAGGTCAACCGGCTCGAATTCAGCGCGGCTTCCACACCCAGCGGCGCCGCCTTGGCGACCCGCTCGGCCAGCTCCATCGCTGCATCGAACTGTTCGCCCGGCTCGGCCAGCCGGGTGACCAGACCCCATTCGAGCGACTGCTGGGCGGTCCACTCGTCACCGGTCAGCAGATAACGCTGCGAATTGGCCCAGCCGATCTCCCGCGGCAGGCGAACGGTCGCACCGCCCACCGGATAGATGCCGCGCTTCACTTCCAGCATTGCGAAGCGCGTGTCCGTTGCGGCGACCCGGATGTCGGTGTTGAGCATCATTTCCACGCCAACGGTGTAGCAGTAGCCCTGAACGGCCATGACGATGGGCTTCCGGCACCGGCGAGCCTCGACGCCGAACGGATCGATCTGGTCCTTTTCCAGCTTCGGCAGCCCGCCGCTGGAAAAGATGTCGGTCCATGCGTCGAGCTGAAGCCCCGCCGTCATGTGCGGGCCCACCCCGTGCACCAGTCCGACGCGCAGGTTCGGATCGGCGTCGAGCCGACCGTAGGCCCGGGCGACGTCGTGATACATCTCGGGTGTCATGGCGTTGTATTTCCTGGGGCGATTGAATCCGATCAGCAGAACGTGACCGTTGGTTTCGACAGTGATATCCGACACGATTCCCACCTCTTTTATGCAACCTAATCTGACCCTGACCATGTCGCCGTTTGACATTTGTGATGGTCCGGTCTAATACGGCCACCAGTCTTCCACGACCGACGCCGCCATGAAACGCATTACCCTGACCCAATATCTCATCGAGCGCCAGCGCCGCGAACTGATCAACTCCGATCTTCGCCTGCTGGTGGAAATCGTCGCCCGCGCCTGCAAGGCCATTTCTGCCGCGATCAGCAAGGGGGCGTTGGCCGACGTGCTGGGGCTGGCGGGTTCCGAGAACATCCACAGCGAGGCCCAGAAGAAGCTCGACATCATCTCCAACGAAATCCTGCTCGAAGCCAACGAGTGGGGCGGCCACCTGGCCGGTCTGGCGTCCGAGGAAATGAAAAACCCGCACCAGATTCCAGGACGTTTTCCAAAGGGCGAATACCTGCTGGTCTTCGATCCACTGGACGGGTCGAGCAACATCGACGTCAACGTCTCCGTGGGCACGATCTTTTCGGTGCTGCGCTGCCCCTCGGGCGTCGATCCGACTTCCGATGCTTTCCTGCAACCGGGCACCGAGCAGATCGTCGCCGGCTACACGGTCTATGGTCCCAGCACGCTCCTGGTGCTGACCGTCGGCGACGGGGTCGACGTCTTCACGCTGGACCGCGAGACCGGAAGCTTCGGGATGACCCAGCAGAGCATGACCATTCCCGAGGACACCAAGGAATTCGCCATCAACATGTCCTACATGCGGCGCTGGCAGCCGCCGATTCGCCGCTACATCGATGAATGTCTTGCCGGCGAGGACGGTCCCAGGGGCCGTGATTTCAACATGCGCTGGGTCGCATCGATGGTCGCCGACGTGCACCGGATTCTGACCCGTGGCGGGATCTTCCTTTATCCGCCGGACAACCGGCCGGACGCCCGGGAGGGCAAGCTCCGCCTGATGTACGAGGCCAATCCCATGGCCTATATCGTCGAACAGGCCGGCGGGATGGCCACCGACGGAAGACACCGGATCCGCGAGATCAAGCCGACGGCTTTGCACCAGCGTTGCGGGGTCGTACTCGGTTCCCGCAACGAGGTCCAGCGCGTCACCGACTACCACCTGGAATACGACCGCGAAAGTTCCTGATCCCTCCTTATTGACACCGTCATCCTCGGGCGGCGCAGCCGACCCGGGGATCCAGGATGCTCAGTGAAGCGTCCCTGGATTGGCAAGCGTCGGGTTCAGTCAAGATTCAGCGGGCGCTTGTAACGTTGCAGGCGCCGGCTCGTTACCCCCATGACGAATCCCTCCCGCAACCGTCCCGGGGGTGACGAGCGGCACTCGGACGACCGGGAGCGGTCGTTCAGAATGCTCGCCACATTGAATTTGGGGATTGATCCATGAAAAACCATCGAAGCTTGCTCCTGGGTCTGGGTTGCGTGATCGCGCTGTCCGGCTGTGTCATCGTCACCGACCGCGACGATTGGGAAGACAGTGATCGAGATTCCTGGTCCGAGCGCCAGCGTGACAACCGCGAGTACATCGCCGACCTGCGCCTGGGCACGCCCGTGGAACATGTGCGCAGCGATCTCGGCCGGCCGGACTTCTCGGAGTCTTTCATCGACGACCAGGGCAGCCAGGTACTGGTGCTGCGCTACCGCACTCATCATCGCCATTCCGACGGGGAAACCACCGCCGACGAGACGACCCCCCTGGTGTTCATCAACGACGAACTGATCGGTTGGGGCGAGAATGCCCTGCCGGAAGGGAGTGTCGCGGACAACTACTGAGCGGATCTGCCGCTTGAAGAGAGGGGCCGGAGTACCTTACGAATCGCGCGTAATGTACTCTGACCCCTTTATCTTTCGTTCTGTCCGCCATGACCAAACCGATCGTCTTTTCCGACACGCCTCCCGTCCTCGAAGGGCACCGATCCAAACTCGCTGAATCCTGTCTCTGCAACGAGGCGGAACACCTCGAACTGCTCCTCTCCGACCTGGAACTGAAGCCCCGCACCCGCGAGGAAATCACCGCCATGGCCGAAACCCTGGTGGAAAAGGTCCGGGCCCAGTCGGAAGAGCAGTCCGCGCTGGATCAGTTCATGAGCCAGTACGATCTCTCCTCCGAGGAAGGCGTACTGCTGATGTGCGTGGCGGAAGCGCTGCTGCGCATCCCGGATTCGGATACGGCGGAAAAGCTGATCGCCGACAAGCTGGGGTCGGCGGACTGGGAATCGCACCTCGGCCGGAGCCAGTCCCTGTTCGTCAACGCCTCCACCTGGGGCCTGATGCTGACCGGGCGCATCGTTCGCCTGGACGAGGCCACCCGCGGCAACTTCCGCAAGGCCATGAACCGTCTGATCAAGAACTCGGGCGAACCGGTCATCCGCATGGCCGTGCGCCAGGCGATGCGCATCATGGGTCACCAGTTCGTCATGGGACGCACCATCGGCGAGGCCCTGAAGCGCTCCCGCAGCGGCGACAACCGGCATTACCGCTACTCGTTCGACATGCTCGGCGAAGCCGCCCTCACGGCCCCCGACGCCGAGCGCTATTTCCAGGCCTATGCCGAAGCGATCAAGTCCATCGGCAGCCGCGGGCCGTTCGAAGACATCTTCGCCGCCCCGAGCATCTCGGTGAAGCTCTCCGCCCTTCATCCGCGTTACGAACCCGAGCAGCGCGAACGGGTGATGAGCGAGCTGGTGCCCCGGCTGCTGGACCTGGCCGTCCTGGCCCGCGAGCAGGGCATCGCGCTGACCGTCGACGCGGAGGAAGCCGCTCGTCTGCAACTGTCACTGGATGTCTTCGACGCGGTCTATTCCAGCTCGAAGCTGGACGGCTACCAGGGCTTCGGGCTTGCCGTACAGGCCTATCAGAAACGAGCCCCGCACGTCCTCGACTGGCTGCGGGAACGTTCGGAGGCCGTGGGCCGCAGAATCCCCGTTCGACTGGTCAAGGGCGCCTACTGGGACAGCGAGATCAAGCATGCGCAGGAGCTCGGCCTGGAGGGTTACCCGGTGTTTACCCGCAAGGCCAACACGGACCTTTCCTACCTCGCCTGCGCGAAGATCCTGCTGGGTGCCCGTCACGCTTTCTACCCGCAGTTCGCGACCCACAACGCCCATACGCTGGCGGCCGTGTATCACCTGGCGGGGGAGGACAAGACCCTGGAGTTCCAGCGCCTGCATGGCATGGGCGAGGAGCTTTATGCGGAGGTGATCGACCCGAAACGATTTGCCATGCCCTGCCGGGTCTACGCCCCGGTAGGCAGTCACGAGGAGCTGCTGCCCTACCTGGTCCGGCGGTTGCTCGAAAATGGCGCCAATACGTCGTTCGTGAACCGGATTACCGATGAATCGGTCCCGGTCTCGGAAATCGTCTCGGATCCCGTGGACATGGTGCGGCGCACCGAACCCAAGGCCCACCCCCGTATTCCGCTCCCGCCGCAGATCTACGAGACGCGACGCAACGCCAAGGGCTACGACCTGGCCTACGAGTCGGCGCAGCTCGAGCTGGCGGAAGTCATGGGTGCTCATCTTCCGGGCGACTGGCAGGCGATCCCCCTCGTTCCCGATGCGCCGCAAGCCGGCCCCGAGATCCGCGTCCTCAATCCGGCGGATCATCGGCAAGTGGTCGGAGTCTGGCGTGGGGCCGATGCCGGCACCGTCGACCGGGCGGTGGACAACGCGCGCAAGGCCTTCCGCGGCTGGCGCGACCTGCCCGTCGATGCCCGCGCAGCGTGCCTGGACCGGGCTGCCGATCTTCTCGAGGAGCGGATGGGCCAGTACCTGAGCCTTGCGGTCTTCGAGGCCGGCAAGACCCTGGGCGATGCCATTTCCGAGGTGCGCGAAGCGGTCGACTTCTGCCGCTACTATGCGCTGAATGCGCGCCACCAATTCTGGTCGCCGATCAGTCTGCCGGGGCCCACGGGAGAGCACAACGAACTGCACCAGATGGGTCGAGGCCCCTTCGTTTGCGTCAGCCCCTGGAACTTTCCGCTGGCCATCTTCATGGGGCAGGTCACCGCCGCCCTGGTCGCCGGCAATCCGGTCATTGCCAAGCCGGCCGAGCAGACCACGCTGATCGCGTCCTACGCGACGCGACTGCTGCACGAGGCGGGCGTACCGGAGGATGTCCTTCAGCTGGTGCCCGGCGACGGCGCGACCGTCGGTGCGCGCCTGGTTGCCGCCGACGGCATTGCGGGCGTTGCCTTCACCGGCTCGACCGAGACGGCCCATGCCATCAATCGGGCGCTGGCCGCCCGACCCGGCGCCATCGGCACGCTGATCGCCGAGACCGGCGGGCAGAACGCCTTGATCGCCGACAGCTCGGCGCTGCCGGAACAGCTCGTCGCCGACGTCGTCGTCTCCGCGTTCCAGAGCGCCGGCCAACGCTGTTCGGCGCTACGCGTGCTTTTTCTTCAGGACGTCATTGCGGACCGCGTCATCGAGATGCTGGCCGGCGCCATGGACGAGCTGGTGGTCGGGAACCCGGCGCTGCTGCGAACCGACGTGGGCCCGGTCATCGATGCCGATGCGCTGGCCATCCTGGATAGCCACCGTGAACGGATGAACCGGGAGGCACGACCGATCCGCCGTGCGCGCCTGAGCGACGAGACGGCCCACGGCTCGTTCTTTGCGCCGGCCGCCTTCGAGCTCGAGCGCATGGACATCCTGCAGCGCGAGGTCTTCGGTCCGTGCCTGCATGTCGTGCGTTATCGGGGTAGGGAGCTGGACGATGTCATCGCTGCCATCAACGCCACCGGCTACGGGCTGACGACCGGCGTCCACAGCCGCATCGAGGCCACCGCCGACTACATCTGCCAGAACATTCAGGCGGGCAACTGCTATGTGAACCGGAACATCGTCGGCGCGGTGGTCGGGGTGCAGCCCTTCGGAGGCGAGGGCCTTTCCGGCACCGGTCCCAAAGCAGGCGGCCCGAACTACCTGCGACGTTTCACGACCGAGCGCACCGTGACGGTCAACACCGCGGCGGTCGGCGGCAACGCCAGTCTCCTGGCCCTGGACTGAACTGCGCTTAAGCAGGCTGATCCAACCGGTCATGTATCTGCAGCATTTCGGACTGGACGCCGCCCCGTTCTCGATCACGCCGGATCCGCGGTTCGTCTTCCTGAGCACGCGTCACGAGGATGCGCTGGCGCACCTGCGCTACGGTATCAGTACCGGCGGCGGCGGGGGTTTCGTCCAGCTGACCGGCGAGGTCGGAACGGGCAAGACCACGATCTGCCGCCTGCTGCTCGAGAACCTGCCCGGCGAGGTCGATGCAGCCCTGGTCCTGAACCCATTGCTGGAGCCGACCCAGCTGCTGGAGACGATCTGCGAAGAACTCGGCGTGAATACGCGCGCGGCCTGGGGCAATCCGAAGAAACTCACCGACCGCCTCAACAAGTATCTCCTCAAGTCCCACGCCGAGGGCAAGACGGTGGTAGTGCTGATCGACGAGGCACAGAATCTCTCGGCCGCCGCGCTGGAGCAGGTGCGCCTGCTGACCAACCTGGAAACGGCCACGCAGAAGCTGCTGCAGATCGTGCTGGTCGGCCAGCCGGAATTGCGCCAGCTGCTCAGGCGCGCGGATCTTCGTCAGCTGGCACAACGCATCACCGCCCGCTACCACCTGGAGCCCCTGGACCAGGCCGAGACGATGGCCTACGTACGGCATCGGCTGAAGGTTGCCGGGGCTGACGATCCGCTCTTTTCCCGCGCCGCACTGAAGGCGTTGTTCCGGGCCACCGGGGGCGTCCCGCGGCTGATCAACATCGTCGCCGACCGAGCCCTGCTGGCAGCCTACGCGCGGCAGCAGCCCGGCGTCGATGCCCGTCTGGTGCGCCGTGCGGCGAGAGAAGTACACGGAGAAGAACGGGGCAACAGGCCGCAGGCCTGGGCCCGAGCCGTCGCGCTGGCAGGCCTGCTCCTGGCCCTCACCGCAGCGGGATTCTGGTGGATGGGGGGCCTGGATTCGCAACGGCCGACCGAAGCGCCGGTGACGACAGCCCAGGCCGAAGAGACGCAGCAAGACGAGGCTCTGCCGCCCGCGGAAAGCACGCAGCCGTTGTTCGGGACCGATTCCTTTGCGAGCGCCTGGCAGGTGCTGCTGCACACCCGCGGCATCGGCGACGAATATCCGGCCGAGACCTGCCACTGGGAAGCGGCCGGCTCGGTGCGTTGTCTCGAGCGGCGCGGCTCGACCGCCGATCTGCTGAGGCTGGATCGCCCGGTACTGGCCGCGGTCGGGGGCGGCCACGCGGTGGTCACCATGCTCGGCCTGGAGCGGGTGCGCTGGGAAACCGAAGACGACGGTGGCGAAGTGACGCTCGCCGACTTCGAGGCGCGCTGGAGCGGCCGTTACTGGGACCTGTGGAGGATGCCCGGCTATGTGCCCGACGTGCTACAGGAAGGCGACCGCGGTCCCGGGGTGCTGTGGGTGAAGCGTCTGGCCGAGCAGGCGGATCCCCCTTACCTGGGCGATCCCGGAGACCCCTATTTCGGACCGTCCCTGAAACGCTGGGCCGAAGAATTCCAGCATTCCGCCGGGCTCCCGGCCGACGGCCTGATCGGGCGCGAAACGCTGCAGTTCCTGAGTCGCTACGGGGAAGAAACCTGATGTCGCTGATCCTCGACGCCCTGAAGCGGTCCGAAGCGGAGCGTCAGGCCGGATCGGCCGAGTCCCCCGCCGCGCTCGCTCCTCGGCCCTCCGCATCAAACCGTCTTCTGCCGGGTCTCCTGGTACTCGTCGTCCTGGGCGCAGCAGCGCTGTGGCTCTGGCAGCAGCGCGCCGGCAGCCCCGCCCAACCGGTGGCACCCCCGGACGATTCGTCGATCTTGGCACCGCAGCAGACGACTGCTGCGGAGTCTGAACCCGAGACCCGGACTGAACCTGTGCCGTCACCAGCCAACCGGCCGGCCGACGATTCTGACGAGGTTCCGGCCGACGACCCCACCCCGGCGCGAGAACCTCGCGAGGCACCGCAACAGGTCGCCTCCGAGCAGCCCGAAGAACCGGTCCTCGTGGATCTTGATCCGCCCGCGACCGAGCCCGCGCCGGCGACGGTTGCGCCGCCCCCGGATTACCTGCCCGTCGAAGCGCTGCCGGCGGGGGCCGCCCGCGACTTCCTGCGCAGCATGACGGTCAACATGCACGTTTTTGCGCCCGAGGCGGAGAATCGTTTCGTCCTGATCAATCTGCAGAGAAAGGAGCAGGGGGACGAACTCGAGGCCGGCGTCGTGCTGGCCGAGATCACCGCCCAGGGCATGGTTGTCGAGGTCGACGGCAGGCGCTACCTCTGGCAGTCCCGCTGATCATGCCCCGACGCAACCGCCGCCGCAGCGCCAACCACTTTCCTATTGCTGCGATTCTACTCACCGCTGCCGCGCTGACGGCCGGCATCGCGGTGATTCTCTCACCCGATCCCAACATCTGGTTTCAACGCTATGGCCTGGTCCCCGGGACCTTCTGGAGCGACGACGGAATTCCCTGGTATCGATCCCGCGAATGGTTGACGCCAGTCACGGCCCTGTTCCTGCACCTGGACTGGCTGCACCTGTTCGGCAACCTGGCGTTCTTCTGGCTGTTCGCCCAACGCATCGAGCGCCGGACCGGGGCCCTGTGGTTCCTGATCCTGGTGCTTGGATGCGGCGCTCTGGCCAACCTGGTGTCCGCCTGGCGGTTTCCCGCTTCCGCATCACCCGTCATCGGCGCAAGCGGAGCAACCGCGGCGCTCCTCGGCGCCTTCCTGGTGCTCGATCCGACCGCGCGACTGGGTATCATCCTTCCGCTGGGGCTCTACTGGCAGCTGGTACGCGTGCCGGGAATCGCCCTGATCGGGTCCTGGTTCCTGCTCCAGGTGCTATACACTGTGAGCAGCACGCGGGTTGAAGAAATCGCCTGGTGGAGCCACATCGGTGGCTTCCTGGCGGGCTTCATCCTGGCCGCCCTGGGCCGGGTCACGCGCAGCATGCAAAGGTAGTCATGGCCACAAACAAGACCATCTACAAGATCATCTTCCTGAACCACGGCAAGGTCTATGAACTGTTTGCCCGTTCCACTTCGTCGAGCGACATGTACGGTTTCATCCAGGTCTCCGACCTGATCTTCGAAGAGGAGTCGAAGCTGGTCGTGGACCCCACGGAGGAGAAGATGCGCGAGGAGTTTGCCGGGGTGACGACCCTGCATCTCCCGATGCACAGCGTCATTCGCATCGAAGAAGTCGACAAGCGCGGCACGTGCCAGATCCGGGACAGCGAATCCGGCGAGAAGATCACGCCGTTCCCCGTACCTCCGGCGCGCACCCGGAAAGACTGACCCTTATACCCTTCAAAGCGGTAACCGTGAAGACATGAAGAGGTAACGAAGCCATGAAGATAAGCAGCTGAGGGGGACGGCCTTCGCCGTTGTGGTTCAGCCGCGCCCGCGGCCCTTTCATGTTTTCCCGCTTTCCTGTTTGCCGCTCTAGGTTAAGAGGCCAGGGCGAGTGCCCGGGCCAGCACCCCGACCAGCGCCATGCCCGCGTCATCGGGCCGGCTGCCGAAGGCGAAGACGCCATCCTCGTGTCCCCGAGTGGCAAAGACACCGGGCCTCGGCATGCGCGAGTCTGCCAGCAGTGTTGCCACGGTTTCGGCCATGGCCGGCGTGCCATAGGCGACGTCGGCCGGTGTGGCCGGCAGACCAAGCTCGTCGATCCGCTGCCAGATTTCCGGACTGTGGGCGTGCAGGACACATCCGACGGTCGAATCGGCAGTGTAGATTGCCCCGTGCGTCAGCGACTCGGACGACGGCTTTACACGCCCCTGGGAGACGATCCGATTGGCCGCCGGGTCGCAGTCCAGCACCGCTACGTACGCGTCGGGATCCAGGTTCTCGGGGCGGCCCGTCTGGGTCCCGCTGATCAGAAAACCGGCGCCGTCGCGAACACTGACGTTACCGAAACCGTAGCCCCCGTAGCGCCCCTCGACCTGGCCGACCAGGCCCAGGCGATGAAGCACCGTGCGCCAGGCGTTCAACGTGCCCAATTCGGTCGTGGGCGCCGGGCCGTCCCGGTGATCCAGCTCGAACTTGATGACGCCTTCGGTTTCGCGCATGGTCCCGTCCGTGACTTACGTCGCATTGATTATTGCCCAGTCCAGCTTCAAATCGAACCGTGCAGACGAACTTTCACAGGACCACCGTGACCCTGACCATCGTGCTCTGGGTGCTTGCCACCCTGCTGATCATCACCGGCATCGCCGGCACCTTGTTTCCAGCCCTGCCGGGCACGCTGCTGGTCTTTCTGGGCCTGCTGTGTGCCGCCTGGGCCGAGCAGTTCCAGCACGTCGGCTGGATCACCCTGTCCATCCTCGGATTCCTGACCATCGTCAGCTACATCATCGAGTTCATCGCCAGTGCCGCCGGAGTCAAGCGGACCGGCGCCAGCCCGCGGGCCTTCTGGGGCGCCGCCCTCGGTTCCGTGGTCGGGATATTTTTCGGGCTTCCGGGGCTGATCCTCGGACCATTCGCGGGCGCGGTCATCGGCGAGCTGACCGTCCAGTCGGACATGCGCAGGGCGACCAGAGCCGGTTACGGCGCGTGGATCGGTCTCCTGGTGGGCACAGCCATGAAGCTCGGGCTGGCCTTCATGATGCTCGGCATCTTCATCCTCATGCGGATCATCTGATTCCCGAACCGGAGTGAATCAGAACGCGAAGCGCGTGGAGAACTGCAACCGGTTCATGTCCCCGTCGGCGCCGCTTTCGAGTTCGCGCTCGGCGTAGATGTACTCCACCCCCAGATCGAAGCCGGGCAACGGGTTGTAGATCAAGTTCAGGTGCAGGCTCCGCGCCTCCGCCGTGACTCCCGCGCCGGTCAGGGCGATGTCATTGTCCACGTCGATGAACGAGAGGGTCGCGTTCGAGCGCCACTGGTCCGACCAGAGGTGCCGATAGCTGGCGAAACCGGAGATGGAATCGATGGCCTCGAGCTCTCCCGTCTCGGTGAGCACCGCGCCGTTGGCCGTGTTCAGGCCCACATAGCGGCCCAGGCCCTGCCCGGCGGTCAGCATCCAGCGAAAGTCGTCCCGTCCGACCGGCATCTTTCCTGAAAGGCTCAAACCGATGCTCGTCTCCGTATCGTCGATGCCGAGAGCGGGGTCCTCGTAGGCCAGCTGGCGCAGGAGCCCGGTCACCACGAAATTTCCCCAGTCGCCCCGGGCCTCGTAGCGGGCGACGAAATCAGGGAGATTCCCGTCATCGGAGGCGATGCGCGCCCCACCGCCGAAGGGCGTGACGGTAGTCTCCGGATTTTCGATGGCGAACTGCCACGGCCCGCCGGTATAGCGCACCATGACCTGGCGTCCGAACACGGTTCCCTCCGCGGGTCCGACGAAGTCCAGGTTCTCGGCCAACGCACCGACATTCTGAAAGGTCGTCCAGGTCTGTCCGGCCAGCCAGCCCTCGTAGCTCACGAAGGCATGCCGCATGCGCGGCGAGTAGGAATTGCTCACGCGCTCGTTTCCGCCGCCGGTGACGAGGAAATCGCCCTCGACGTAGGCGCCGAGCGTCGATCCGTTTTCCAGGGTCTTCTGCGCCTTGAGGAAAAGGCGCGTCTCGCGGGCGTGGAAGTCGGCATGGACATCCTCGTCCGCGCCGCCGACCGGCAGCGTGCCCGGCACGTAGAAGTCGCGCCCGATGCTGCCGCTGGGGATCTGTCCACCCGAGTAGTCACTCAGGATGAAGTCCGATTTCAGGTAGCCGCCGAAGGTGATGCCGTCCCCGGTTTCCGGTTCGACTTCCCGCAGTTCGGCCACGGTGCGGGCGATGCGTTCATCGAGTGCCGCGGCGGATTCATGCTCCACGCGGCGCAGCTCGGCACGGGTCTGTTCCCGGTCGGCGACGAGGTCGCGGACCAGCGATTCGAGTTGGACCACACGGTCGCGCAAGGCATCAAGCTCGCTGCCGTCCGCGACGGCGGTGGCAGGCAGGCAGGCCAGTATCGCCGCAACCAGGGTGGCTTTCTTGCTTCTCGAACGGATCATTGTGGTTTCCCCCTCGGACCGTGGATACATGGAACAGCATGGTCAACCGCAACCCGCTTCTCCGCCATTAGCCATTGGTCGAATCGGCCTTCGACAATGGTCTAATGGGTCGGCCGCGCCAACCCGTCCAGAATGTGTCGGAAACCTGACTCCCAGGGGATAACGCCATGACCGACACGCCCATCCATCCCGTCCCGCCAGCGATTGCCAAAGAGGCTCTAATAGACGCCGCGGATTACGAGCGGCTGTACCGTGAATCGCTGGCCGACCGCGAGGGCTTCTGGCGAGAACAGGCCGGTCGCATCGACTGGATCGAGCCCTTCACCCAGGTCAAGGACGTGTCCTTCGACCGCGACGATCTGCACATCCGCTGGTTCGGGGATGGCACCCTCAATGCCTGTGCGAACTGCCTGGACCGGCACCTGCCGGGGCGGACCGAGGACGTCGCCATCATCTGGGAAGGAGATGAGCCCGACCGCGATGAGCAGATCACCTATGGCGAACTGCACGCGCGCGTCTGTCGAATGGCCAACGTGCTCAAGGAACTCGGTATCGGCAAGGGCGATCGGGTGACCCTGTACCTGCCGATGATCGTCGAGGCGGCCGTCGCCATGCTCGCCTGTGCACGCATCGGCGCGGTGCACTCGGTCGTTTTCGGCGGCTTCTCACCGGACGCTCTGGCCGGTCGTATCGTCGACTGCGAAAGTCGCCTGGTGATTACCGCCGATGAGGGAAGGCGCGGCGGCAAGACCGTGCCGCTGAAGGCCAATGTCGATGCCGCGGCGGACCGCCCCGGCGTGGACGATTGCCTCCAGGCAGTGCTCGTCGTCCGCAATACCGGGGGCGACGTGTCGATGGTTTCCGGGCGCGATCACTGGCTGCATGAGCTGGCTGCCGGGGTGGACGAAGACTGTCCACCCGAGCCGATGAACGCCGAGGATCCCCTCTTCATCCTTTACACCAGCGGTTCCACCGGCAAACCCAAGGGGGTGTTGCATACGACGGGCGGCTATCTGGTCTACGCAGCGCTCACCCACGAGGTGGTCTTCGACTACCGTCCCGGCGACATCTACTGGTGCACCGCCGACGTGGGCTGGATCACCGGTCACAGCTACATTGTCTACGGCCCCCTGGCCAACGGCGCCACGACGCTCATGTTCGAAGGTGTCCCTAGTTATCCCGATTACAGCCGCTTCTGGCAGATCTGCGACAAGCACCAGGTCAACATCTGCTACACCGCTCCCACGGCGATCCGCGCGCTCATGCGGGAAGGCGACGAACCGGTCAAGCGCACCTCGCGCAAGTCGCTGCGCATCCTCGGCTCCGTGGGTGAGCCCATCAACCCGGAGGCCTGGGAGTGGTACTACAACGTGGTCGGCGACGGTCGCTGCCCGATCGTCGATACGTGGTGGCAGACCGAGACCGGCGGCATCCTGATCACCCCGCTGCCCGGCGCCACTCCCCTGAAACCGGGCTCAGCCACGCGCCCGTTCTTCGGCATCCAGCCGGCACTGGTGGACAACGAAGGTCGCCTTTTGGAAGGCGCGACCGAGGGCAACCTGGTCCTGCTGGACAGCTGGCCGGGGCAGATGCGCACGGTCTACGGGAATCATCAGCGCTTTGTCGAAACCTATTTTTCGACTTTTCCGGGGCGCTATTTCACCGGCGACGGCGCCCGCCGGGACGAGGACGGCTACTACTGGATCACCGGTCGCGTCGACGACGTGCTGAACGTCTCGGGACACCGCATGGGTACCGCCGAGATCGAGAGTGCGCTGGTGGCCCACTCCGCCGTGGCCGAGGCCGCTGTTGTCGGCTATCCTCACGACATCAAGGGCCAGGGAATCTACGTCTACGTCACCCTGGTGAGCGGCGCAGAACCCAGCGACGAATTGCGCGCGGAGCTCCGGGACTTCGTGCGTCATGAGATCGGACCGATTGCGAGTCCCGACCTGATTCAGTGGGCACCCGGTCTGCCCAAGACCCGGTCGGGCAAGATCATGCGGCGGATTCTGCGCAAGATTGCCGCCAACGACTATGGGCACCTGGGCGACACTTCGACGCTTGCCGATCCGGGGGTCGTCGAGGAACTGGTGGAACACCGGATGAATCGATGAACGATCACACGGTCGTCGTAGCGGACGACCACCCGCTGTTCCGCGCGGCCATGCTTCAGGCCGTGGGGGCGCGCCTGCCCGGAGCACGGATCCTGGAGGCCGAGTCCTTGCAGGGACTACAGGATTGTCTTGCCACGGTCCAGGACGTGGACCTGCTCCTGCTCGACCTGCACATGCCCGGCGCCAGCGGCTTCTCCGGGCTGGCGTTCATCGCCAGGCGCTACCCGGACGTGCCGGTCCTCATGGTCTCCGCAGACGAAGACCGAAATATCATCGACAAGGCCCTGGAGCTGGGTGCGGCGGGATTCATCCCGAAATCCGCTTCCATCGACACCATCGGCGAGGCCATGGAGGCGGTACTGGCCGGAGAATCCTGGCTGCCGCCGGATCTGGACGACCGGGACGGCTCGGCCGACGTCAGCCAGCAGGAGATGGCACGTCGGGTCGCGGAACTCACACCGCAGCAGTATCGCGTGCTGAAGATGATCGCCGACGGGATGCTCAACAAGCAGATCGCGTTCGACCTCGAGGTCTCAGAGGCGACCGTCAAGGCTCACGTCACCGCCATCATGCGCAAGCTGGGCGTACGCACGAGAACCCAGGCGGTCCTGGCTCTGACGGGCCTGGATCTGAAACCTCCGCACCAGCGTTAGCGAGCTCGGGTCGACTCCGCGCGCTTCAGGCGGGCCAGAAGGCTGCGCAGCTTGG
>JAWVZU010000026.1:0-21741 GCA_033722075.1 Lysobacterales bacterium | reverse complement strand
CGCCTGCCTCGAGGCGCTGCACTTCGCGTTCGACCCTGCGGTCGGCGAGGAGGGCGCTGACGCATCGTGAGGACGCGCACCGAGTTCCCCCACGAGGTCGACGTCGTCGAGAACGCCTTCATCCCGATGCCGGACGGGGCGCGCCTGGCGGCCCGCATCTGGCGACCGGTGGACGCCCCGAGCCGGCCCGTCCCCGCCCTGCTCGAGTACCTGCCCTACCGCAAGCGGGACTTGATGCGCGCCCGCGACGAGCCGATGCACCGGTACCTGGCCCAACACGGTTATGCGTGCCTGCGGGTCGATCTGCGGGGGTGCGGCGATTCCGACGGGCTGCTGGATGACGAATACACGCGTCAGGAACACCTGGACGGTGTCGAGGTCATCGCCTGGATTGCGCGCCAGCCCTGGTGCAGCGGCGCCGTGGGCATGTTCGGAATCTCCTGGGGCGGTTTCAATTCGTTGCAGATCGCGGCACTGCAGCCGCCGGAACTGAAAGCGATCATCACGGTCTGCGCGGCCGACGACCGGTTCACCGACGATGCGCATTACATGGGCGGCTGCCTGCTGACCGAGAACCTCCAGTGGGGCGCGATCTTCATGCTCAACCAGGCGCTGCCGGCAGATCCGGCCCTGGTGGGCAAATCCTGGCGAGAGCAGTGGCGGGAGCGGCTGGATCATCTGCCGAATTTCCCGGCGCTCTGGCTGGAGCATCCCTGGCGCGACCAGTACTGGTCGGCCGGCTCCGTGCGGGATCACATCGAGCGGATCAGGATTCCCGTCTACGCCATCGGCGGCTGGGCCGATGCGTACTCGAATGCCGTTCCCAGGCTGGTGGCGTCGCTGAAGAGCCCATGCAAGGGACTGATCGGTCCCTGGGCCCACACCTTCCCGCACCTCGGCATCCCCGGCCCGGCGATCGGGTTCCTTCAGGAATCGATTCGCTGGTGGGACCGCTGGCTCAAGGGGATCGAGAACGGCATCGAGGATGAGCCGGTTCTGCGCGCCTGGATGCAGGACAGCGTGCCTCCCGCACCGCAGTACGAGCACCGGCCCGGACGCTGGATCGCCGAAGACTCATGGCCGAGCCCGAACGTCACCGACAAGGTCTTCTTCCTCAACCGCGGCGAGCTGGGTGACGAACCGGCCGAACCGGAAGCCCGGACCATCTGCTCTCCCCAGATCTGCGGTATGCGCGGCGGCGAGTGGTGCGGTTTCGGCAGCGACGGCGAGATGCCGCGGGACCAGCGTCCGGACGACGGGCTCTCCATGGTTTTCGATTCGCGCCGCCTGCGGGAGCGCACGGAGATCTTCGGAGCCCCGCGCGTCCGACTGGCATTGCGCTGTGATCAGCCGCTCGGCAACCTGATCGTTCGCCTGTGTGATGTGGCGCCCGACGGGACCTCGGCGCGGGTCACCTACGGCGTACTCAACCTCGCCCATCGCGAGAACCACGCTGAACCGTCGGCGCTCGATCCGGACCACACCTACACCATCGACCTGGCGCTGAATGACATTGCTCACTCGTTTCCGGTCGGCCATCGGATCCGTGTGGCCCTGTCCACGGCCTACTGGCCGATCCTCTGGCCGGCGCCGGCGCCGGTGAGTCTCCGGATCGTTACCGGTCGGAGCCGCCTCCTGCTGCCGGTGCGGCCACCCCGGAAGTCCGACGCCGACCTTCCGGATTTCGAACCGCCGGCAATGGCCCCTGCCCCGTCGGTAGAACGGGTGCGGTTCCACGAGTTCAAGCGACGCCTCGCCGTGGACCTGACCGCAAACACCTTCCATTACGAGCTCAACGGGAGCGAGTTCGATGCCGCCAGCATGGTGTACCTGTCGGATATCGACCTGAAGGTCGGTTACACCCTCAACAAGTGGTTCGACATTCAGGAAGACGATCCCTTGTCCGCCCGCGCAACCATCGAACAGAAAGCCACCCTGGCGCGAGGCGACTGGTTGGTGAACATCGAGATGACCATGACCCAGACCGCGGACGCGGAGAGTTTTCACATTCGAGGGCAACTCCGGGCCCGGGAAGCCGCAGAGGAATTCGCTACCCGCGACTGGGAGCTCAGCATTCCGCGTCGGCTGGTCTGAACGGCTTCAGTGGTCCGCGCGAACGCGCGCCCAGGCGGTGGCGACCAGTCGTTCGAGCAGTTGCTGGTAGGTCCAGCCCGCGACATCCGCCATCAAGGCCATCTTGGCGTCCCATCCCCAGGCCGGATTCGGATTCACCTCCATCAAGCGGATGGTGCCGTCGGCGGCCGTGCGATAGTCGAAGCGACCGTAGTCTCGCAGGGAAAGACGCCGAAACAGTCGCCGCCCGGCGTCGATCAGGCTTTCCCGGGTCATGTCCGGCAACTGTGTGGCGCGGAAGCGGATATCCGTCCAGTAAGGGGATTCCGGTTCCGCCTTCGATTCAAAGGACAGGATCGGTGCCAGGCCCTCAGGCAGGCCGGAGAAATCGACCTCGAGCATGGGCAGCGGCAAAAGGTCGCCGGTTTCGGGGTTGCCGATCATGCCAAGCCCGTATTCGGGACCCGGGAGATACTCCTGGATGAGCACATCCCGATCTGGCAGCTCTTCCGCCAGCCAGCCGAGATAATCACTCGCCTCCCCCGCATCATGGACCACGGCATCCTTGGTGATGCCCACGCTGCCGTCGGCCGTATTCGGCTTGATCAGGGCCGGAAAGCGTTCGACCTGCGCATTCGCAACCCCGCCGGCCGGGACGAATTGCTCAGCCGGTACCGAAACGCCCAGTGCCTCGGCAACCAGCCTGACGACCTGCTTGTCGTAGCACAGCAGCATCGCCCGTGGCGGCGCGCCCGTATACGGTAGCCCCATCAATTCGAGCTGCGTGACCACGTGGATCTCCTGGTCCGGCCGGTTGAACAAACCAGTGTCGCAGAAGTTGACCACCAGGTCCGGCTGGAACTCACGGAGATCGTCAAACAGGCTCGCGTGGCTTTCGAACACCCGGCTGGTCAGCCCATCGATGCCTTCGAAGGCTTTACGCATCCGGGCGTGAACCTCGAGGTCCTCGGGACCATAGCGTTGGTTGAGTTTGGTCGGATCCGGACAACTCGGATCGCCGGTGATGACGGCGATTTTCTCGGGCAGGTTCGATGAGGGCATTGCGTATTCCGGCTATTGCGACCTGGGCTGCTTCACGAAACCTATTCTACCTGACCTGGATTTACGGGCTGCCGCCTTTCGCAGAGCTGGACTCGGGCGCCGGACTAGACTCAACTATCGACTCAGGGGACGTGACGTCGATCCGTTGATCGTTCCGAGCATTCGGGCTAATTGCCCGCATTCAACTCCTCCAGCATCCGGGCAGCATTCCCGAAGTTCGGGTCGAGCGCCAGGGCGCGCCGGTATAGCTCGATGGCCTGCTCACGGTGGCCGGCTTCCAGGTGCGCCTCGGCCAGGCTGTCCCACGTATTGGGTGATTCCGGGAAGGTGTCGCGATTGCGGGTGAACACCTTGATCGCCTTGCCGGTCTTTTTCGCGGCAAGCAGGTCGTAGCCGATCCGGTTAACGAGGCTTTCGACGTCCTTGGCGAATTCCGGGTGGTCAGCGGCGATCGCCAGGTAGCGATCGGCTCCTGCTACCGGCCCTTCGCGGGCCGCCATTGCCTCGGCCTCGTCGACCCGCGCCTCGATCGGTGCCCAGCGATCCAGCCGCTCGGCCAGTCTTTCCTCCAGGGTGGAGCGAGGATACCAGCGCCCGGAAACCATCACGCCTTCAATATCCTGGACATGGGACACGTCCTCCAGCGGGTTGGTGGCGAGCAGAAGCAGGTCGGCCCGGGCGCCTTCCGCGACCCCAACCTCGCCCGGGCGGTCCAGGAAACCCGCGCTGTTGACGGTGGCCTGGCGCAGTGCGTCATGGGCGCTGAAGCCGGCTTTTGCGAGAATCTCCAGCTCCAGGTGAACCGACCAGCCGGGCATGACGAGCAGGTTGCTGGTCGAATCGGCATCCGTTCCCAGCGCCATGGGCACATCCCGGCGACGCAGCTCCTCGAGCAGGAAATATTGCAGCGCCACCTGGTGGGTGAAACGAACCGCCGGGCCCGCGCCACGGGTTGCCCACCAGCGACGGTTCAGCGGGTCCAGGTAGCGCGTGTAGTCCCGCGCGGCGAGCTCGGCGAGCCCAGCCTCTGTACTGCGCAGGGCATAGGTATCGATGACGATTTCGGTGGCCGAAACCCACAGCCCGGCCGCGGCGACGCGGTCAGCCAGCTCTTCAAGCTCCGCCCGGATCGTCTCGTCGAGCACCGGTGCGGTTCCCGGCTCGAGCGCCTCCGCGGCCTCGACCCAGGCATCCAGCTTCGGCGTGGCATAGACCAGCTCCTCGAGATGGGCGATACGCTGAGCACCGTGCTCGAACACCGGCTCGAGACCGAGGTCGCGCGGCGCGTGGCCGATCAGCGGTACACGAGCCTTGCGCGTTGCATCCACGATTGCGTCGTACTCCTCGGCACTCCAGTCCCGGTCGTACATCTTCACGCAGTCATAGCCGTCGTCGACGATGGCCCGGACCCGATCGCGAACTTCCGCGCCGGTATCGACCTCGTGGCCCCGGATGAACGGTCCGCAGCTGAGCAGGCGCGGGCCGAGGCGCTCCCCACGAGCCAGTTCCTCCCTCAAGCGCAAGTGCTCCGGACGACCTTTAAGGTTGACCACCGTGGTTACACCGTTGGCGAGATAGAGCAGGAGATCGCTAGGGTCATCGACATGCACGTGGACATCGACCAGCCCCGGCATCAGCCACCGGCCAGAGCCGTCGATGACGCTGGTTCCGGGCGGAAGGGCGGTGTCCTCGCGGTCCCCGACCACAACAATGCGGCCATCCCGGACCAGCACGGTCTGGTCGGCGATCACCTGCGGCCGGTCCATGGGCACCAGGTTCACTCCGACAAAGGCCCGATGGCCTTCCTTCCCGGCGACGGCGCTCGCCGCCACGAGCAATAGAAAGAGTGCGGATTGCTTCCAGCGGAACATGATCACCATTCATTCCAAGGCAAGTGACCGCTGCCGGTCAAGGCTGCATGTTGCCCATATGCGCGAAGTCCCGCCCGCCGGGATCCCCGCGATCCAGAAGTGTTTCGTTTACGACTAACCGCTGATTGCGGCTCGATCGAATCGCAGTTCCTTCTCTAGCCGTGCTGCGTCTTCCGCCGACACCTGGAGGCTGTCTCGCAGCCGGTCCAGCAGTGCGACATGACCCTTTGTGATGTCGCCATAGGCCAGAGTCTCCTCCACGGCTGCGCTGTAGACCTGCAGACTGCGTGACGAGGCGTAGTCGGTATCCTCGATATCCCCACTCACGAGCTTCGAGGAAACGCGTTCAGCCCATTGATGCAACGGCGTCAGAAGCCAGGTGAGCAGTGCCGATACGGCAAAGCCGATCAAGCCGCTGAACTGGTCGGAGACCAATGTATTCGCGCCTTCGAAGACCAGGTAGAAGATTCCGGCAAACATGCCGGCCAGAATGCTGTTCCTGATGGTCGACTTGAGCCGGATCTCGATATCCAGCATCTGAAGTTTCAAGATCCCATAGACCATGATCGGGATATAGAGAAGCGTGGAGCCGACGTATAGCTGGCCGGTGAGAACGGGAACATGTTGATACCAGCCGGTCGCCGCAAGCAGATAGACCGCCGCCCAGCACAGATCTCTGAAACCAAAGGCGCAAGCGAACGCGATGGCCTTTTCTCGCGCCAGTTTCGTCTTTGCCGCTCTCACGCCGGCCAGGGACACGAAGAAGATGACCACGAACATGACAACCATTGCCAGATATAGATACATATCAATAGCTGCGGTGGCCATCGGATCGTAGCTATAGTTCTCCCGAAAGATCGGAAAATGAATCAACATGAAGGCGATAAACGAGATCAGCCCGACCGCATAAAGGGTGTAACGCCCCTTGGTCGCTGTCAGTGGTTTGAGAAACCTCACCGGTACCGCATAGGCGACAAAAATCGGGTACAGGACCAGCATCAGGAAATCCCCGATGTGGTGAATGATGTCGAGGATCAAACCGGTTTGCCGGGAAAGCCCGTAGTTGAACAGCAGCGGAAGCCCGGAACTGCTGGTCACGGCTGTAACGATCTCGACCAGCAGCAGCACGATGAAACGCCGCGTAGTTGGCATCGGCGTTGCGAACTTCCACAGGAACCACGCAAACGAAAGGGAGACAATCGTTGCCGCAACCGAGGTAAAGCCCCAGGGATTCAGTTCAGTCAAGCTCACGAGAAATCCATCAGCCTCCAAGGTACCGGAAAGGGACACTGACCGAACGCGACCCACGGAAGTCCCGATAACGCCTCATCAGGGGATTGCTCCTTGCGGATGCTTCATGCACCAGCAAATACGGGCAGTGCGCCGGAAAGTTTGCTCGAAGCACATCCCGATTCCCCCTTGAGCCTTTGCGCTCAGCATAGCGCATTAACCCCCAGGCGCAGACGGGAATCATCCTGAGACTGACTCCAGGCCATGCCTTCCCGGTGCCCGGAAGGCCTGTCAGCCATTGGCATGCTCCGCATCCTCGGATACCTTGCCTGGCAAGGGGGCATTTTGGCCGGGCCGGGGAGACCGCAACGGGACCATGAACAGGCCAACGCTAGCTTTCGCGGCACGCGAGCAGTAGCCTGCCATGGTCGTCTCCATCCAGCATTAGCGATCGAACCGGAATCAATGCGTGTCCAGTAGCTGGCAAACAAGCCTTCGGGATCTCAGAACGCTCTATTGGCGCGAGCTGCGATCCGCACTGCGCGAGCGAACCATTGTGATCAACAGTGTGCTGCTTCCACTGCTCCTCTATCCCGTGCTGCTGTGGCTGATTTTCACCGCGATGAGCTTTGTCCGTGGCCAGGAAGAGCGCTTCGTCTCGCGCATCGCCTTTCTTGATCTTCCCGCAGCCCACCAGGAACTGCGCGAGCGTCTGGCAAACGACGAGGACGAACGCTTCGAAATCCTCGAATTTTCCACCCTCGAAGAAGCCGTGGCGGCTGTTCGCAGCGGCGATGTCGATCTGGTGGCTCATGCAACGAAACCGCCACCGGAAGCCGCTGCGCTGGACGGCAACTTCGCCCTCGAGCTGGTTTACGACGAATCTAAGGATCGCAGCGAAACCGCACACCGGCGATTCGAGCGCGAACTGGTCGATTATCGCCGCGATTGGGTGGATCGCGAGGCGTCCGCCCGGGGCATCGACGGCGCGCAGTGGGACCTGTTCGCCATCGAGCGGGAGAACGTTGCCAGTGGCAAGGACATGGGGGCCTTCATGCTCGGGCTGATGGTGCCCCTGCTGATGGTCATCATGATCGCCGTTGGCTGCTTTTATCCTGCCATCGATGCCACCGCCGGCGAGCGGGAGCGCTCCACCTGGGAGACACTGATGACGGTTTCTGCATCGCGTTCCGCGGTGGTCGGCGCCAAGTACCTTTACGTCGCCACGCTCGGCGCAACGGCGGGGTTGCTCAACCTGGGCGCAATGGCGGTGTCCATGGGAACCATTCTGCAGCCGCTGATGAGCGGGCGGGAAGATGGACTCAGTTTCCAGGTGCCAATGGAAGCCCTGCCGTTGATGGCGATTTCAGCGCTACTCCTGGCTCTTTTCATCGCCGCCGGCATGATGCTGTTCGCCGCGTTTGCGCGCAATTTCAAGGAGGGCCAATCGATGATCAGTCCCTTCTATCTCCTGTGCATCCTGCCGCCGCTGCTGGTCAACTCTCCGGACGTCGAGCTCACGCTCGGCTGGGCGCTGGTCCCGATCGCCAATGTGGCGCTGGTCTTCCGATCGGCGATCGGCGGCGTCTACCCCTGGGATCTGATCGGTGTCGTGTTCGTCGTGGAGCTCGCAACCATCCTGGCGCTGCTGTGGGTGGTGCGCTGGGTCCTCAGCTTCGAGGATGTGCAAACCGGCAACTACGGCGGCGACCTGACAAAATTCCTCAAGGATTTCTTCCGGAAGAAGGAAGCGTGATGAGCCATAGTGAGCCGAACGACCTGCCGGTAAGGGTAGAAGGCCTGAGCAAGGTCTTCTACGACGAAGGGCGCGGCGAAGTTCGCGCGGTGGACGGCATCGACCTTGCCTGTCGTCGCGGCGAGATTTTCGGCCTGCTGGGTGCCAACGGCGCCGGCAAGACGACTACCTTGCGCATGCTGTCCACCATCATCTCGCCCACCGAGGGCGAGGCCTGGGTGGAAGGGCATTCGGTGAGTGACGAGCCCGAGGCCGTCCGCCGCAGCCTCGGTTTCTATTCCGCAACCACCGCCCTGTACCCGCGAATGACGGCGCGCGAGACGCTCGATTTCTTCGCCCGCATCAACCGCTATCCGGTGGACTCGGTCCACGCGCGTGTCGATCAGTTGATCGAGCGCTTCGGCATCGCCGCGTTCAAGGATGCACGGGTCGACAAGCTCTCGAGCGGCATGAAGCAGCGCGTGTCGATTGCCCGCACCCTCGCGCACGATCCACCCATTCTGATCTTCGACGAGCCCACGGTCGGGCTTGATGTACTGAACGCCCTGGCTCTGGTGGACAACATCCGCCGCCTGCGAGATGAAGGCAAGACGATACTTTTTTCCACCCACATCATGAGCGAGGCGGAGAAGCTCTGCGATCGCATCGCGATCATCCACGGCGGCCGGATCCTCACCTGCGACACACTCGATGGTCTGCGAGAGGCAACCGGGGAGCACTATCTCGAGCAGATCTTCGTTCATTACGTGAAGGACGCCGAGGCGGCGGTGCGTGAGGCGCTCGAAGCCCGCGACGAGCAGGAACTGGCGGACATGGAAGGAAAGTGACAACAGCCGGAGCATCCTCGCCGCTGCGCACGCTCTACCTGGGCGAACTCCGCATGCTGTTGCGTGATCGACGCACGCTGTTCCTCTCGGTGATCCTGCCGCTCATCTTCCTGCCGTTGGTGTTCTGGATCAGCTCCATGGTGGAGAAGAAGCGCACGGAAAGGGTCGAGAAGGAAACCTTCGAATATGCCATTGTCGGGGAGCGCGCCGATCTGGTGCGCGAACTGCTTTCAGCCGCACCGGCCAACGAAGCCACGCTGGAAGCATCATCGCGGGAGTCCAACGAGCCGCAGCTCGAACTCCTGGAAACCGACCTCGACTGCACCGAGGCCGAGTGCTGGAAGGCCGCGCTGGGCCGCCGCGATTTGCACGTCGTGATCCACGCCTTGCGGTCCGAGGGCGCCGCGTCGGAGACGACCGGCGCGGAAAGCGATCGCCCCCTGCCCCGTCTGCGCATCTTCTACCAGGGAAATTGGGACTACTCCAAGACCGCCGCGGACGAACTCCGGGACCGCCTGCGCAGCGCCCGGGACACACGCCGCGGCGAGTTGCTCGCGGAGGCCGGATTTCCTGTGGCGCCGAAAGACCTGGCACCCGTGATCGAGGCGCGTGACCTGGCGACAGCGGCCCAGCGCGGCGGCAAGGTGCTTGGCCGCTTCGCCGTCTGCGTTCTACTCATGTTCCTCATTTCCGGAGGTTCCGTCGTCGCCGCAGATACCCTTGCCGGCGAGAAGGAGCGCGGCACGCTGGAGACCCTGCTCACCTCTGCCGCAAGCCGGGGGGAGATCGTCAGCGCCAAGCTCCTGCTGATTGTCACCATCGGGCTTTTCATCGCTCTGATCCAGATTCTCAATCTGGGCGTCTACGTCGGACTGCGGCTGATCGACATCCCGGACACGATGGCTGTAGAGATCTCGCTGCTGTCCGCATTCTGGCTCGTGCTCCTCCTGGTGCCGCTTGCGGTGATCGTCGCCTCGGCACTACTGCTGGTTTCCGGGCGATCCCAGTCGTACAAGGACTTCTCGGTCCGATTTTTCCCCGTGCTGGTGCTTCTCGTCGTGCCGTCGCTCGTTTCGGTTCTGCCGGCGGTGGACCTGCGCTCGGGAATCGTTCTCGTGCCGATTGCCAACCTGGCGGTGGCGGTGCGCGAGGTGCTGGTGGGAGAAATCGACTGGCTGTTTCTCGGCCTGACCACACTGGTCGCCGGCGGCACCTCGTGGGTGCTGGTGCGCTGGACCCTCGATTCGCTCGACACGGAGCGCCTGGTGACGGCGACCGACGTCGACGAGGCCGCCTTCCTGGGCGGTGAAGGCCTTTTTCGGCGTCACGTGCCCGTCTGGTTCGGCGTCTTCTGGGTACTTATCTTCCTCGCCAACGCCCAGGGTGAACTGCTGCCGTCGATTCGCCTCCAGATCTTCTTCAACGTGATCCTGGTGATGGGCGCGGGCAGCTTCCTGATTATCCGCCGCTACGGACTCGACGCGAGGAAGGTTCTCGCGCTACGAAAGCCGAACCCCTGGGTCTGGCCGGCGGTGATTCTCGGTGCGCCCTCGATGCTGCTCGCTTCGGTGGGTGTCGCGCGAATCAGCAACCAGCTGTTTCCCGTGCCTGAGCGCATGATCGAGGCGTTCGCGCGTCAGATCATGCCGGCGGAGATGGCACTTTTCGAAATGCTTCTGCTTCTCGCCCTGGTCCCGGGCATCTTCGAGGAAATCTGCTTCCGAGGCGCACTGCTGCACGGTCTTCGAAAGCGTTTCCACCCGGTGGTGCTCTGCCTGGTCACCGGCCTCATCTTCGGTCTCTTCCACTTCTCCCTTTTCCGCATCCTGCCTACCGCTTTTCTCGGCGTCGTACTGGCTGCGGTGACGCTCCTGAGCGGCTCGATCCTGCCGGCCATGCTCTGGCATGCACTCAACAATGCCACGGCCATGTTCCTTGGACGCGCGGGCGTTGACCTCACCGAGCTCGACCCGGCGTTCCATGCCCTCGGTGCAGGGGCGGCAATTCTCGCCTTTGGTCTCCTGTGGCGCGTTCGAATGCCCTACCCGGATTTGAGGTCCACCCCGGTCGGGCAGCGTGGGCAGCGCTAGTCCGGATGTTGCATGAATTGTCGGGATTTCCGGTCGATCTCGCGATGCCAGGTTGTTCGATCGGCCGGACAGGCATAGCCGTAGCTATGGCTGAAGGGCGATCGGACGAGATGGCCCGCGAGATTGAGTGGAAAACCGACAGCGCGCAATTCTTAACGCCGAGCGTTGTTGCAGCAGACTATGCCAGCTAATTGATTCTATTCGCTTAAACCCCTTGAAGCGCGCGTAGTTCATGCAATATTCGGGCTAGAGGCGCTGCGTCAGCGGCTTGCATAGCCGCAGTCCGTCGCATCCGTCCGCGTAGTAGGTCGGCAGATCATCCATAGGCTCGTAGCCAGCGCGGTCATATAATTCCAGGGCGCGAGGGTTGTCGGTTCGCACCTCGAGACAAAGCCTGTTCTTACCGCGGCGAAGTGCGCCGGCCTCACACGCGCGAAGAAGCTTGCCGGCCAGCCCCATGCCCCGGTAGTCGCTGAGCACGGCGATCGAATAGAGCCTGGCCATGGTCGAGTTGGTTCGGTGCAGGACCAGCGCGTAGCCTGCGGCAAGTTGATCCATCTCAACAATCCAGATGTCGCAGGTCGGGCGCGTGAGAAACCGCCGGAGGCTCCGCCGGGACAGCTGATCCGAAGAAAAGCTGTGCTGCTCGATGGCGACCAGCGTTGCGAGGTCCGAGGCCCGGGCCGCTCGCACCTTTGCGGTCACATTCGGCCCCGCCATGAACCGCACCGGCTATTGCTTCGTGGCGTGGCCGGGGCGCAAAATCGCGCCTTCAAATGCCTGAAAACGCCTGATGCCAAAACTCTACGTCGTCGTCGATCAGCTTGACGATTGGGCCCCTTACCATGCATCGCCGGACGTTATCACGTTCGATGACTACCTGCGATTGGATCCGGCGCAGTCCCCGCCGCGCAGGACCCGCGTAATCAATCTCTGCCAGGATTCCGGCTACCTGGGCAAGGCCTATTACTGTGCCCTGATGGCGGAAGCCAGGGGCCACCGCGTGCTGCCTTCGGTTCGCGACCTGAACGATGCGGCCTCAGGCACCATCGAGACCGCCGGCGTCCGCCGCGCGCTGGACCAGCTGGATCCGGGGCAGCCCGGCGAAACCCGGCTGCTTCGAGCCTGGTTCGGCCAGTGCAGCCAGGATGGACTGGGTCGCGTGGCCCGCCGGATGTTCGAGGCCTGCCCCTGTCCGCTGCTGGAAGCCCGGTTGCGCCACGAACACCGCTGGGAGATCGAGAATCTCCGGGTGCTCAGCCTGTCCGACCTGATCGACGACGCCGAGCAAGAGGCCTTCGGAACTGCGCTGGAACGGTTCAGTGCAAGGCTCTGGCGACAACCCCGCAGGCAGCGTGTCTTCCGCTACGATCTGGCCATTCTCGCCGACGGGCAGGAGCGCCTGCCGCCCAGCGACCGGGTAGCGCTCAAACGTTTCGTCAAGGCGGCTCGTGATCTTCGGATCGCCGCGGAGATCATCGGGCCTCGCGACCTGGTCCGGATCGGTGAATACGATGCGCTGTTCATTCGGGCGACCACATCCGTCGACCACTTCACCTATCGCTTCGCCCGCCGGGCCGAGCGCGAGGGGCTGACGGTCATCGATGATCCGATGTCGATCCTGCGCTGTACGAACAAGGTCTACCTTGCCGAATTGCTCCAGCGTCACGACGTGCCCATTCCGAAGACCCGAATCGTCAGTTCCGCCGACCAGGCCACGGTCGATGACCTGGTAGCCACGTTGGGCATACCGCTCGTTCTCAAGGTACCGGACGGGTCTTTTTCCATCGGCGTGAGCAAGGTCAACTCTGCGAAAGAACTGTCCCGGGAACTGGAGCGACTGTTCGAGCAATCGGCGGTCCTCCTCGCCCAGGAGTATCTCTTCACCGACTACGACTGGCGCATCGGCGTGCTCAACGGAGAACCGCTCTACGCCTGCCGCTACTTCATGGTCAGGGGCCATTGGCAGATCTACCAGCACGGAAAACAACGCAGCGCATCCGGGGATTTCGAAACCTTGCCGATTGCCGAGGCGCCGCGACCCGTCGTCGAGGCCGCCCTGCGCGCGGCCGACCTCATCGGCAACGGTCTCTATGGCGTCGACCTGAAGCAGAAAGACCGGCGGGTCGCGGTGATCGAGGTGAACGACAACCCGAGCATAGAATCGGGCGTGGAAGACAAGATCCTGGGCCGGGAACTCTACGATGTGATCATGCGGGAGTTCCTGCGGCGCATGGAGGCTCGGACTCGGTAATCCGAACGGTGAACGGCCCAGGCGTCATTCGTCATCACCTTCACCGTCGTCGCCAAAGTCCTCGTGTTCTGCCTCCTGTTCCGATTCGTGCCGATCGACCGCCTCCCGATGCTCTTTCTCCCCCAGCAACCCCTCGCGCCGATCGCTTAGGCGCTCGAGCGCATCGGTGTGACCATAGAGAACCACGACGTCTCCCGGTTGAATGGTGACGGTCTCGCGCGGCACACCGAGGAAGTCTTTCCCGGGCCTGTGGATTCCCAGCAGTGAAATCCCTTCCTCGCGCAGCCGGGTACCGCTGACCTCCAGCCCCGCAAGCCAGTGATCTTCCCCGACGGTCAGCTTGGCTACTTCATAGTCTTCGCCAAGGCTCAGGAGCTGCGCGTAATCCCGGACTTCCAGCTCGGTGAATCCTTCAAGCAGACGGCCAATGGCGCGACGCAGGAAGCGATCCACCCACCGGCTGTGGGCGAACCATGCCAGCCCAAGAAGGCCGGCCATCAGCATGATCGTCTTGCTCCAACGAGGCAGATCCCCTTCCCCGCTTTCCACGAAGGTGAGGATCAGCGAACTGATGGCCGCCACGATTCCCGCATTTCCGACCAGCATGAGCAGCATGGTGATGCGCCGGCGCACCGGATGGTTTACGACCGATTCCGCCTCGCGGGTGGTGAAGCCAGCGCCGGTGAACGCCGAGCGAGCCTGAAACCGGGCCGCGTCAAGCGAGAGGCCGGTCTGGACGAGGGCAACCGTCGCGATTCGGGTGATCAGAATTGAAAAGACAATGACTGAGAGAAGTGAAACAAGCGCTGCCAATACTCTATCCCGCTCCGGATTTCGTAATCATTAAAACGCCCCGGTCCAGGTAATCACAACCCGACGCGCCTGCAACGTCTGATCGCCTGCAGCTCCGGCACACGCTTTGCATCCATCTGGACCAGAGTGTTCCCAGGACCAGGAGTCGATCATGCCTTATTGTTTTCGTGCCGAACATTCCGTTGCCGAAGAGTTTCGCCGGATTGCCCACGAACAGCTCGAGCGCGGCCTTGACGACGCTCGCGAAAACGATCCCCACGAAGCCGTACATGAACTGCGCAAGCGGATGAAGAAGGTGCGCGGACTGATCCGACTGGTGCGCCCCGCCTTCAGCGGTTACGCCAGGGCCAATGCCTGGTTCCGGGACACGGCCCGAATCGTCTCGGATCTGCGCGACGCCACTTCACTCATCGAGTGCCTGGACGCGCTGGCCGAGCGCTACGGGAAGAGCATCGGCGCAAACGCATTTGAGATCACGAGAAAACGGTTGTGGCAGCGCCGCGAGCGCCTGGTCGCCGACCAGGGCCTGGATTTGCGCCTTCAGCAAGTCTGTCGCAGGGTAGAGGCTGGCCAGGCTCTTGTGGATGAATGGCGATTGGACCGTGAAGGGTGGGAAGCACTCGGCGGCGGCCTGGAAAAGACCTACAAGCGCGCCCGAAACCGGCTGGCCGACTGCCGGGATAAGCCGACGACGGAGAACCTGCACGAATGGCGCAAGCGCGTAAAATATCACCGCTATCACCTGAAGCTGCTGCGACGCAGCTGGGACCCGGTGATCATGGCTCACAGGGATGCGGCCAAGCGCCTGTCCGACCTGCTGGGCGACGACCACGACATTGCCGTCTTTCTTCAGATCCTGAACGACGAACGCTTGCTCGACGGGGCCGAGCCCGGACAAGCCCTGCGCGGTCTGCTCGAACAGCGACGTCAGGAACTGCAGGCCCAGGCGATGCCTCTCGGCAAGCGCCTCTTCCACGACGGTCCCGCCACGGTCCGGGACCGATTCGGGGCCTACTGGGCGGCCTTCGAGACCGAGAGCGCACTGCACGCCCGGATTCCGGAACCCGCTCGGGCCGTATCCTGAACTCGAACGAGCGCCCCGGCAACTCAACCCGGACGGCAGCGGCGTCACCTTGACGGCTCAACCCTGGTCCCTGGTTCCAAGCCTGGTCGCATTCGCTCTGGCCGCAGTCGCGATCGGTCTCGGTGGCGTCAAGCTCACCGCCCGTGCCGAGCACATCGCACGCGCCACAGGACTCGGCGAGCTCCTGACGGGAGCGGTACTCATCGGTGCCGTGACCTCGCTGGCAGGCCTGATCACCACGATCACCGCGGCAGCTTCCGGACATGCATCACTGGCAGTGAGCAACTCGCTTGGCGGCATTGCCGCACAGACCACCTTCCTGGCGATGGCCGACCTCGCCTACCGCCGGGCAAACCTGGAGCACGCAGCGGCTTCCGAGGCGAACCTGCTCCAGGGCAACCTCCTGATTACGCTGCTCGCCCTGCCCCTTCTGGCCATGGCCAAACCGAATGTCGCGGTTCTCGACATCCATCCGGTTTCGATTTTTCTGGTTGCCGCCTACCTGTTCGGAATGCGCCTCATCGACAAGGCGCAGGAAGAACCGATGTGGCGGCCACGCGTGACCGGCGAGACACTCGAGGGTGAGGACAAGCAGCTCGCGGACTCCGCGCCCGGACCTGTCGCCATGTGGGTGGGTTTCCTGGCTCTGGCGGGTCTGGTCGCGGGATCAGGCTGGATTCTCGCCAGGGCCGCCATTTCCATTTCGATCCATGCGGGTGTGGCCGAAACGGTCATCGGCGGCGTTCTCACCGCCATCACGACTTCGCTGCCGGAACTGGTCGTCGCGATCGCCGCAGTCCGGCGCGGCGCCCTGGTGCTGGCGGTTGGCGATATCCTGGGCGGCAACACCTTTGACGTGCTCTTCCTGTCCGCCGCCGACCTCGCCTATCAGGACGGTTCCATCTATACGGCGATCTCCGATAACGAGATCTTCTGGGTTGCGCTGACCATCGTGCTCGTCGGCGTGCTTCTCCTGGGTCTGCTGCGACGCGAAAAGCATGGGGTCGCCAATATCGGGTTCGAGTCCGTGCTGGTGCTGGCGATCTACCTGGTCGGGGTTCTGACTCTGGTTTTCGCCTGATCGTTCGGGGAACTTGAAAAACTTTCAATGATTTTGAAGAATTCGCCGGTCACCTCTGACCTGAAAAAAGCCCGGAGCGCGAAGGAGAACGCCATTGAGTCGGCCGGAATTGCTGCTCATCAACGAAGACGGCTGTCATGACGAGAACATTGCTCGTCTCGCCAGAGACGTCGGTTTTGCGGTCAATGCAGCGGTCACGCCGCGGGAAGTGAAGGAGCAGCTCGCCCGGGGACTTCCCGAGGTAATCGTCATCGGTCTTGCCGCCGATGTCGGCGACTCCGAGTTCTTCGGGCCGGACCTGCTGGGTCGCAGCGACCTTGCCAGCGCCTCGCGCATTCTCCAGGTTTCCGACCACGAAGATCTGCGAGTCGCCCGCCGCGGCATGCGTCTGGGTGCGGACGACTATTTCGTGCTTCCGGATGAGCAGCAACGCTTCGAAGTCACCCTCGCCGAGCTGCTCGCACACCTCGACCGGTCCCCGCACAAGGACTCCGACCCGGCGATCGACAAAGTCCGATCAGTGCTCCTGGGGGACTCGCCGCCCATGCAACGCGTGCATCGGCTGATTGCCAAGGTGGCCCCGACCGAGGCGACCATTTTCCTGGTGGGGGAAACCGGCACGGGCAAGGAGTTGATCGCCCGCGCCATCCACGATCTCAGCTCACGTCGCGACGGCCCGCTGGTTACGGTCAACTGCGGCGCCATTGCCAATGAATTGGTCGAGAGCGAGCTGTTCGGCCACGAGCGCGGCGCATTTACCGGCGCCAATCGCCGGCATATCGGTTTTTTCGAGCAGGCCGAGGGAGGAACATTGTTCCTGGACGAGGTCACGGAGACTCCACCAGACCTTCAGGTGAAATTGCTGCGCGTCCTCGAGTCCGACGAGTTCCGGCGCGTCGGCGGAGAAGAGACGCTGAAATCCGATGTCAGGCTTGTAGCGACGACCAACCGCGACCCCCAGGAGGCGGTCGAGGAAGGTACGCTGCGGGAGGACCTGTATTTTCGACTGGCGCAGATTCCAATCAATATCCCCGCACTGCGCGAACGCGGCGACGACGTCGTGGTCATTGCGCAGCACTTCCTCGACGGTTTCAACCGGGACCAGGGCGTCGACAAGCGCATTTCGGAGGAAACCCTGGATATCCTGCGGCTTCACCACTGGCCCGGGAACGTGCGCGAATTGCGTAACGCGGTCATGCGTGGCCACATCTTGACTGAGCGAGTCATCGAACCCGAAGACCTGCCGGGCAATATCCCGGGAACGGTCGATGACGGTGGCGACTTTTTACGAGTTTCGGTAGGCAGTCGGATCAAGGATGTCGAAAGACGACTGATCCTGGCGACGCTCGATTCCTATGACGGCGACAAGAAACGCGCCGCCGAGGCGCTCGGCATCAGCCTCAAGACGCTCTACAACCGGCTCAAGCGCTACGAGGCCTCGCAATGAGTCCGGCATGATCAATGCATCTCTGGCAGTATGAATACCTATACCCGACCAATAGAGCACTATGACATTTCAGCCGAGAAACTGCTTGGTCAAACCGTCGTCGACGAGGACGGCAACCGGATCGGGCAGGTTCAGGACATTCTCATTGAACGCGACGGAAGGATCGCATTTCTCAAGGTAACATTTGCGGATTCCGACTCGTCGAAACTGGCGGTACCCTGGAGCCATGTCAACATCGATTCCCGCATATCGCTGAACATCAAGCGCCAGTCGCTTGCGCGGTATTTGCCATAGAACCCCAACCTGAAAGCGAGGAAACATGAATCAGCCATTCAAAACCGACATCGAAGCCATCCGCGAGCGGGCCCGAAAGGAAATGCAGAAGGGCGCCGTCACGGAGGCTTACCGGGCCGATCGGGATCAGGTGATCAAGGTACTGAATGAAGTCCTGGCCACCGAGATCGTGTGCGTATTGCGTTACAAGTACCACTACTTCATGGCCAGCGGAATTCATGGCGAGCAGGCCGCAGAAGAGTTCCTGGAACACGCCAACGATGAGCAGGAACATGCCGACCGCGTTGCCGAAAGGATTACCCAACTGGGTGGCCGGCCGAATTTCAATCCTGAAGGGCTACACACTCGGGCCCACGCCGAGTACGTCGAAGGCGCGAGCCTGAGGGAGATGATCGAGGAAGACCTGGTGGCAGAGCGTATCGCGATCGAGACCTACTCGGAGATCGCCCGCTGGCTGAAGGATGATGATTCGACCACCCGCCGGATGATCGAGGAGATCCTCGAGCAGGAAGAAGAGCACGCGGACGACATGGCCAGCCTGCTCGATCGCCTGGGCGACTGAGCGGAGGCAATCTCCGGGACGAAACCAGGATTTCTCTCAGGAGACGAGGCCGCTGTCGCGGACGTCCTGTGCAACGACGAGCGCGAGCACACCGTTGGTCAGCAGGTTGACTCCCACGAGAATGCCCAGCAGCGTCGCGGATGCTTCCGGCCATCCTGCAAACAACAGACCGGCGAGTAACGCCGACAACAGGCCACCGATGACGATCCAGCCACCATAACCCCGCCCCCGCCGCTGCCAGGCGAAATAGAGCTTGACCGCCGCGTCCAGGGCAAACAACAGACCAACCGCCAGGGCCAGGGCCTGCATGCCTTGCGTGGGTTGCAGTACAACCCACAAGCCCACCCCCATGTAGAGCATGGACCACAGAAGCTTGACCCAGAAAACCTCGCTCCTCGGCGCGGTGAGCGCACTCAGCGCCTGTAGTCCCCCGCCAATTACGAACAGCCAACCCAGGATGAGCGCCACGGCAAGCCCGGCGACCGGAGGGACCAGGAGCGCGGCCAGCCCCGCCAACAGGAAGATCACGCCGAAGAACTTGAAGCGTCGAGCTGAAGATTTCGAATAACCCATTGCGGCCTCCATTTACCAGGTCGATACGTCTCTGGCGAAGACTTCCTCAACACCGTTCACATCGCGGGCGACATTGACCGCCAGCTCACGGTCACCCGCCGAACGGGTCCAGCCGCTCAGATAGACATCACCGTTGATCACGCGCACGGTGACGTCGTCGAGTCCTGCTTCCACCAGCTCATTCTCTACAGCGGTGCGGATTTGCGCATCGGTCCGGTAGAACTCATCCGAATCCGTGGCCACTGGTTCTTCACCGACGATTGCGACGCCGGTATCGGCCGCATCGGGGTTTTGATCCGCATAGGGCTCAGGCGCGGCACAGGCGGTTGCGAGTGCAGCGGCAATGGTGATTGTCAGGATTCTGCGATACATGTTTTCTCCTCGTCAGACATAGGAATAGTCAAAAAAAGAGGGCGAATCCCGATACCGGAATCGCCCTCGGTTGGAGATTTACTTTAGGAACTGCGCTTCTGGAGCGTAATCACCGAGTCGGCCATGAAGTCACGGTCGACGAAGAAGTCGGTTCCCATTTTACCGCTCACGCTCACGCGATCGCCTTTGGTGATCTTCTGGAAACCCTCGTCGTCCAGCGGATCGTAGGGCATCTCGGAGACGTTCACTTCGATCTTTTGCCAGCCCGTGTCGATGACGAACTCGTCACCGGACACCTCGGTCACCGTACCCTGGAGATTCAGCTGACCGGGGTCGATCATGACCGTGTAGGATACGTAGGCGTCCTCTTCGTCGGCGCTGCTCGCGTAGAAGTAGGTGTTCAGGCTCTCGACATAGACGCTGCCGGCCTCGATGGTCTTGGCCTCGAACAGATCGTTGTCGACCAGTCCGGTGACCGTTACCGAGTCGCCGGGAACGAGCTTGTAACCGTCCGCATCGGCGTCCCAGTCATCCATCTCGACGATGATCGAATCATCACCATAGTCAAGGATAAAGCTGTGCGGGGAAACCTCATCGACCGTACCGGATACACTGATCCAGCTGTCATCCGGCATCATGTCCACGTGGTCATCGGCAACCGCCGCCGCCGGCGCGGCAACGAGTGCAGCAACGGCAAGGGCAAGTGCGGATTTTCTTAAACGATAGTTCATCGGGATCCTCCCTTTTTCAATTCAACTTGGCGCCGACAGACGATCGGCGTTTGCCCTCCCGTGTTGCAAAGCTCATACCAGAATTGCGAACACTGTGCTGCCACGCGTCTTCCATCAGGCCCCGCCCTCCCGTTCGCGATAATTCGTGAAAGATTTACATTGCCTTGAAAGCCGTACCACGGAAATTGACCCGATTGACCGTCCCGAGATCGGCATGGTTGATGCATGATTCCTGGGGACAATTCAAAAAGACGAAAGGAAGACAATGAGGAAGCTGACACCATGGATCGTAATTGCGGCACTGGCAGCGTGTGGCGGAAATCAGGATGAGCCGGATGCGGTTGATGATGCCGAGGTACTCGCCGAGGAGGCTGTCGACGAGGGTGCCGAGCGTATGATGGAAGCCGAGCAGGCGGTAGAAGAAACCACCGAGGCTGCCGAATCCACAGCGCAAGACGCCGAGATGTTCGCCGAGGAAGTCGGCCAGGAAGGAGAAATACTGGCAGACGAGATGGTTGACGAGGCGGCAGAGCGAATGGCCGAAGCCGACCAGGCTGCGGAAGCCGTTGCTGATCAGGTAGAGGAGACCGTAGAGGAAGCGGATCAGGCGCTTAGTGACGACGAGGAGTCGGATGACGATGGCGGGTGATTCGCTCAAGAGCGTCAATCCGTACACCGAGGACACAATTGCGGAATACGAACTGTTCTCGGACAGGCGGATCGACGAGACCCTGGATCGGGCTGTCGATGCCCAGGAAACCTGGAAAGCCAGTGCCATGCAGACTCGCGCCGCGACCCTTCGCGCACTCGCCAGCAGGCTGGAAACCCGCCGGGACGAACTTGCCGAGCTGGCAACCCGGGAAATGGGCAAGCTCATCGGCGAGGCGCGCGGGGAGGTCGAAAAGTGCGCGTGGGTCTGCCGCTACTATGCGGACAATGCCGAACGGCAACTGGCCGACGAGCCGCTTGCAGACGACGGCGACAAGAAGTCGTTCGTCGCGCGTAGCCCGCTAGGGGTCATTCTCACCATCATGCCCTGGAATTTCCCCTACTGGCAGGCGTTCCGCTGTGCCGCGCCGGCCCTCATGGCCGGCAACACGGTAGTGCTCAAGCATGCCAGCAACGTTACCGGCTGCGCGATGGAAATGCAGGAGCTGTTTGCCGAGACCGGTGCATCCGACGGGCTGTTCCAGACCATCGTCTGTTCAGGTTCCCGCGCGAGCGAGCTGATCGGCGACGACCGAATCGCCGGCGCCTCCCTGACCGGAAGCGAACGGGCCGGCCGCTCCGTCGGCGCAGCAGCCGGCGAAGCCATCAAGCCGTCGGTGCTGGAACTCGGCGGTTCCGATCCTTTCGTCGTGCTCGATCTCGAGAATGAAGCGAAGGTATTGGATAATGCCGTGCAGGCCCGCTACATGAACAGCGGACAGAGCTGTATCGCCGCCAAGCGGTTCATCGTGCTCGAGGATTGCTTCGACCGGTTTGTCGAAGGATTTGTCGAAGGCGCCCGGGAACGCCGCTTCGGCGATCCGCGGGAAGAAGATACGACACTTGCGCCCATGGCCCGCGACGACCTGCGCGATGAGATTGCCGAGCAGGTCGAAGACGCGGTGGCCAACGG
>JAWVZU010000025.1:0-21908 GCA_033722075.1 Lysobacterales bacterium | reverse complement strand
GTTGCCGGCAGACCTGACCGGCACGGAAATCTACCGGCCGAAGGAAGGCACTTTCGAGTTTCAGCGAGGTCCGATTTTCCACAACCTTATTCTCGCCGACGAGGTCAATCGCGCGCCCGCCAAAGTCCAATCCGCCCTGCTGGAGGCGATGGGCGAGCGGCAGGTGACCGTGGGCCGTATCACCTACGAGCTGCCCCGCCTGTTTCTCGTCATGGCCACCCAGAACCCGATCGAACAGGAAGGGACCTACCCCCTGCCGGAAGCGCAGCTGGACCGTTTTCTGATGCATGTTTCGATCGACTATCCGGACGAAACGGCGGAGAAGGCGATTCTGGCTCTGGCCCGCGACCAGGCGCGGGAGTTGCTGGGAGAACGACAGGTTCCTGAGGTCATGCTGACTCAGGAAGATGTGTTTGATGCCCAGCGGGCCGTACTCGATCTCCACCTCGCGGATACGCTGGAGCGCTACATCATCGAACTGGTCCTGGCGACCCGGGATCCGGAGCGCTATGGCGATGACCTGGCTGACTGGGTCAGCTACGGGGCGAGCCCGCGAGCGACCATCGCCATCGATCGATGCTCGCGCGCCCACGCCTTTCTCCACGGGAGGGATTACGTGTCCCCGGAGGACATTCATGCGGTAGCCCATGACGTCCTGCGCCACCGGGTATTGATGTCCTTCGAGGCCGAAGCCGAGGGCATCGACAGCAACCGGCTCGTGAGCGAACTTCTGGACCGCGTTCCGATCCCATAGGTTGTATCTTCCATTGATGCGCCCATGGCCTCGGCGTGCGCGCCGCTCGTCCATCCAATCTCGATGCCACTGAAGCATGGCCACAACGACCGTATCCACCGACGAACTGATCCGTTTGCGCCACCTCGCGCGCAATCTTGTGCTTGGCGGGCGCCGTCCGGTCAGTTCGGTAATCGCAGGGGCCCACCTGTCGCGTTTCCGGGGCCGCGGTGTGGATTACCTGGAATCCAGGCACTATGAGCCGGGCGACGACATCCGCAATCTCGACTGGCGGGTGACCGCGCGCACCGGCCGGCCGCACACCAAGATCTTCCAGGAAGAGCGAGAGCGGCCGGTCATTGTCCTGCTGGACCTGGAAGCGGCCATGTTCTTCGGAACCCAGCGGCGCTTGAAGGCGGTACTCGCGGCCGAAATCGCTGCGCTGGTCGGCTGGGCTGCAGTGCGGCGCGGCGATCGCATCGGGGGTCTCGTCTACTGGGACAGCCTCAACCACCAGGAAATACGTCCACGGGGCGGACGCCGGGGGATGATGCGCTATCTCGGTATCATCGAGCAGGCTTTCGAAGCGCGGGCCAGCACGACCGCCAGCTATTCGGAACACGGCCTTTGTGAGGCCCTGATCCGCCTGCGGCGGGTGCTCAGGCCGGGCAGCCTGGTCATCATGGTGAGCGATTTCATGTCCATGGACGACGAGTGTGATCGCCACTTGTCCCGCATCCGCCAGCATAACGATCTGGCCGCCTTCCAGGTTCTCGACGCGCTGGAACGGGAAATTCCGCCGCCCGGCGTGTATCCGGTAGCCGATGGCCGCGGTGACCAGGCGGTACTCGACCTGCGCGCCCGCGGGAGCCGCCAGATGTTCGAAGCCGGTGTCGTCGGTATCGCCCAGCGGGCCCGCGATCGTCTGGCCGGGTTCGGGATCCCGGTCGTGCCCAGCGATCCGCGCGAAGAGGCGATCGACGTCGTCGCCCAGCTCTTTGCAAAAACCCGGGGCGCGCGGCGATGAACCAGGAACTGCCTCTGCGAGACGTGCATGCGGCAGTGGCGCCGGATTGGTGGCCTCTGGCGCCCGGCTGGTGGGTTCTGGCTGCGCTGTTCCTCGTTCTGGCGGCTTATGGCGGCTACCGGCTGTTTCGCGCCTGGCGTCGCCGGCAGTTGCAGAAGGCCCTCATGCAGGAGTTCGAGAGTGCAGAACAGCTGCTGCAGCAAGGCCGGGAGCTGGCGTTTCTCCATGAGTTGGCAGCCTTCCTGAAGCGGCTTCTGATCTACCGCATCGGGCAGGCGAGCGCGGCTGGGGCCCATGGGGTCGAATGGGAACGGACGCTGCTCGCGGTGGACCCCGATGACCCGGAACTCGCGGCGGCGGCTCGGTTCGTCGCTGCGGAGCAGTATCAAGCCCCCGAGCGCTTGGGCCAACTGCCGGTGGATGGCCTGCGCCGTCTGGCGCATCGCTGGATCGAGCGCGCCGCCGCCGGAGCCGCGCCATGATCGAGTTTGCCTGGCCCTGGCTGTTCGCGGCCCTGCCGCTGCCGATCCTGGTCCGGCTCGTCTTGCCGCCAGCACATCGCGCCCAGGGCGCGGTACGAGTGCCCTTTTACACCCGCATCGCCCGGCTCGCGCGCCAGGACAGCGGTAGTGCCATGGACTGGTTCTGGAGCGTGCTCGGCTGGGCGCTGCTGGTCCTGGCCGCGGCTAGACCCCAGTGGGTCGACGAGCCCATCAAGCTTCCAGCCACGGGACGGGACCTGCTGCTCGCGGTCGACATCTCCGGCAGCATGGAGACAGCCGACATGTTCCTCGGCGATCGGTCGGCAACCCGCCTGGACGTCGTGAAAGCCGTCGTCGGCGATTTCCTGGAACGGCGCACCGGCGACCGGGTGGGCCTGATCCTGTTCGGCCGCCGCGCCTACCTGCAGACGCCTCTGACCTTCGACCGCGATACCACAGCGCAGATGCTCGAAGAGGCTGTGATCGGACTGGCCGGCAAGGAAACCGCAATCGGCGACGCGATCGGCCTGGCCGTAAAACGGCTGCGGGAGCAGCCGCACGATGAGAAGGTCCTCGTACTGCTGACCGATGGCGCCAACACCGCCGGGGCCGTTCAGCCGTTGAAGGCAGCCCAGTTGGCCGGCCAGGAGGAAATCAAGATCTACACGATCGGCGTGGGGGCAGACGAGATGATGGTCAACAGCCTGTTCGGCGCCCGGCGGGTGAACCCTTCCGCCGACCTGGACGAGGGCACGCTGAAGGCAATTGCCCGAACCACGGGTGGCTTGTATTTTCGCGCCCGGGAGACCGCCGAGCTGGTCCGAATCTACCGCGAACTGGACCAGCTGGAGCCGGTGGCCAGCGACAGCGAAGTGGTCCGCCCCCGCCGTGACCTGCATTTCTGGCCGTTGCTCGGCGCTATGGCCTGTGTCTTCGTACTCATCTTCCGGCGCAGCGCGCTGCGCAGCCGGTTGTTCGGGATGACCGCGACATGATCCCCCTGGATGAGTTCCACTTCCTGCGCCCGGAATGGCTGTGGCTGCTACTCCTGGCCCCGGTGTTTGCCTGGTGGCTGAAAGGCATGGCGTCGCGCCTCAGCGCGTGGGACCGGATTGCGCAACCGAACCTGCTTGCCTATCTGAAGACCGGTGAGGACGGAGCGGATCGTTCCTTGTGGCGCTGGTTGATCGTGGCCGCCTGGATTGTCGCCGTGCTGGCAGCTGCCGGTCCGACGTTCCGCAAGCAGGCGGAGTCGCTGTTTCGGGCGGAGCGAGCGCTGGTCATCGCCATCGACCTTTCCCGCTCGATGCTTGCCGGCGACCTGCGGCCAGACCGGATCTCGCAGGCGCGCTTCAAGCTGATAGACATTCTCGATCGGATCGAAGAAGGCCAGGTCGGGCTGGTGGCCTACGCGGGGGAGGCTTTCGTCGTCTCACCGCTGACCGACGACGCGAACACGATCACCGCCATGGTGGATCCCCTGCACCCGGATATCATGCCGGCGGCCGGCAGCGAGGCGGACGAGGCGCTGGAACTGGCGGCAGAACTGATTCGTCGGGTTGAAAGCGGCGGCGAGATCCTGCTCATGACCGATTCGGTATCGGACGTGGCGATCGAGACGGCCCGGCGTCTGGCCGGCGAGGGAATCCGAACCTCCGTGCTGGGCATCGGCACGGTGCAGGGCGCGCCCATTCCGCTCGGCGATGCGGGGGTACTGAAGAGCCCGGACGGAAACATCGTCATCGCCCAGCTGGATGCGGAAGCCCTGCAGCGGCTGGCATCCGCGGGTAACGGACAGTTTGTTCCGATCACCGCCGACGATGAGGACCTGGGACGATTGCTCGGGGGCGGGACTGACGACTCCGCCGTCCGGGACAGCGATCGCGAGGGTGAAGCCTGGCGTGATGAAGGCCCATGGCTGGTGCTGCTCCTCTTGCCATTGGCGGTTCTGGCATTTCGGCGCGGCGTGGTGCTCGTTCTGGCGGTTGCGTGGCTGGCGCCGATGGAGCCGGCGGGAGCGCTGGAATGGAACGCGCTGTGGAAGAACCCGGAGCAGCGAGCCGAAGCCGCCCTGGAGGCCGGTGATCTCAGGGAGGCGGCACGCCTGGCCGAGGATCCGATCCGAAGAGGCAATGCCTATTACGAGGCCGGCGCCTACGACGCGGCTGTCCAGGCCTATGCACAGTCCGAGACTGCGGACGGGTATTACAATCTGGGCAATGCACTGGCCCGCGCGGAACGTTACCAGGAGGCGCTGGGCGCCTACAACGAGGCACTGGCGCGGAGTCCCGGTATGGAGGACGCGGAGTACAACAAGAAGCTGGTGGAGGAACTGCTCGAGCAACAGCAGCAGTCCGAACAGCAGGACGGCGATCAGAGTGAGGAATCGGAGCAGTCCGAAGGGGAAACGGGCGAGCAGCAGGACCAGGAGCAGCAACAGCAGCAGCAACAGCAACAACAGCAGCAACAGGGCGAAGAGGAGCAGCAATCGGAGCCTGCCGAGGAGGATACGCTGAATGAGGAAGAGAGACAGGCGCTGGAACAATGGCTGAGGCGAATCCCGGACGACCCCGGCGGCCTGTTGCGCCGCAAGTTCCTGCTGGAATATCGGCGGCGCGGCGAACCGCCGCCGGAATCGGAGGAAGACTGGTGATGCGCCTGGCCAACCTGCTGATCCTCCTGAGCGTTGCCGCAAGTGGTTTCGCTCAGACCGAGCTCTCCGCCAGGCTCAGCCGGGATACGATCTTCGATGGCGAATCCGTCACCCTGATCATCGAAGGCTCCGGCAGCCCGCGCGGCATGGAGCCGGACTACTCTGTCCTCGAAGGTAAATTCTATCTTGGCGACACGACGACCAGTTCTCAGCTGAGCATGGTTCAGGGCCGCCGCGAACTGCGCACCCAGTGGGCGATTGAACTGGAACCGCGCTCGACCGGCACCGTCGAGGTACCGGCCGTCGCCGTGGGGCAGTTGAGGACCTCCCCGCTGCAACTGAAGGTCCTGCCGAGAGGCCAGGCCCGGGACGGAGCCGAAGAGGTGTTCCTGGAAATGGACGTTTCGAACCGGGCGCCCTACGTCAGCAGCCAGGTCCTGTTGACGATCCGGCTCTATCACGTGAATGCCCTCACCGAAGGCCGCCTGATCGAGCCTCCGTTGCCGGACGCGGTGGTCGAACGCCTGGGCGAAGATGTGGCGGACAGCGCCGAGATCGAGGGAACCCGCTACCGGGTCCTGGTGCGTCGATTTGCCGTCTTCCCGGAGAGAAGCGGGACGATGACGATTCCCCCGGCGCGCTTCCGGGGGCGCGTCGCGGACAATCGTGGCGGGTTCAATTCGATCTTCGACCGGGGCAGAAGAGTGAGCGTGGCCAGCGAGGCGGTGGAACTGGAGGTTCAGCCCCGACCGCCCGGTTATGCGGGGAACTGGCTTCCCGCGGCTGAACTGACCCTCGAGGAAAGCTGGCCGGATGATCAAACCCGGTTTGTGGTCGGGGAGCCCACCACGCGCCGACTGATTCTGAAGGCCAAGGGGCTGCTTGCGGTGCAGTTGCCGGAAATCGAGCTGCCGGAGCTGGGCGAGGTCAAGATCTATCCGGACAAGGCGCAGAGCCAGAGCCGGACCGATGGGTCCTGGGTGTACGGTGAGCGCGAGCAGGGTTATGCCCTGGTCCCCAATTCCGCCGGCACTCTCCGCCTGCCGGAAATCCGGATCCCCTGGTGGGATACGGTCAATGACGAGATGCGCGAGGCGGTGATTCCGGCACGGGAGATCGTGGTTCAGCCGGGGGCACTCGGCGTGACGCCACCGCCGACGCCGGCGGATATCGTGAGCGCCAATCCGGGAGGCGCGCCGCAACCCGGCTACTGGCGCTGGATCGCGCTTGGGGCCTTGGCCCTGTGGCTGGCTACGCTGGCTGCCTGGCAGTGGGAGAGGCGGGGCGCCCGCGGCAATGGTCGCACCAGCGACGACGCGGATCGCCTGCTGAAGGCCCGCCAATGGCGAAGCCGCCTGCGAGCGGCCTGTGACGCCAATGACCCGGACACGGCGGCCAGAGCGCTTATCGGTTGGGCGACCGTAGTGGCGGGGCAACCGGTCCGCAACCTGGGCAGCGTGGCGCAGCGCATCCCTGACCCCGAGGCACGCCGGGCGGTCCTCGCCCTGGATGAGGTGCTGTACCGGGAGCCGGGCGAAACCTGGGATGGCACAACCCTGGGAGAACAGGTCAGGCAGGATATCTTCGCCTCGCCCACGGCGGAAACCTCCAACCGCGTTCCGGTCCTCAAACCGCTCTATCCGGAGGCCTGACATGGCGGTGTTCGCATCCCTGTTGCTGATTCTCGCCACGGCCGCCGACCCCCAAACCGTGGTGGTCAGCGCCGATCGCGTGTACACGATGGACCCGGACCGCAGCGTGGTTGAGGCGCTGGCCTATGGGAAGGATGGCAAGTTGCTGGCGGTCGGGAGAAGGGAGACGCTGCTCGAACGCTATCCCGACGCCGCGCGTCGTGACTATGCGGGGCAGACCATCGTCCCCGGTCTCATCGACGCGCATGCTCACCTGCTGGGCCTGGGTCTGGCCCTCCTGCGGGCTGACCTCGTCGGCGCGGAGTCGAGGAAAGAGGTGCTCGATCGTCTGCGGGCGTTTGACCGCAGTCTGCCGGAAGGGGCCTGGCTCCTGGGGCGCGGCTGGGACCAGAACGACTGGCCGGATCGGTCCTTTCCAACCCGCGAGGACCTGGACCGGTCCTTTCCGAATCGCCCGATCTGGCTGATCCGCATCGACGGTCACGCGGGCTGGGCCAATTCGGCGGCCCTGGCGGCGGCCGATCGGGACCTCACCGGGGATTGGCAGCCCGAGGGCGGGCGCATCATGCGGGATGAGGATGGACGACCGACCGGCATCTTCATCGATCGGGCGATGGGCCTGATCCAAAGAGCCGTTCCGGAGCCGGACAGCGAAATTCTGCGCGAAGCGCTGCGGCGCGCCCTGGAGAAGGCCGCTACGGTCGGGCTCACGGGCGTCCACGACATGACCGTTTCCTACGGCCAGTTTGCCCTCTACCGCGAGTATTACCGCGAGCACCAGCCAACTCTGAGGGTATACGCTTACAGCGACGGCGACGCGCGGTTCCTCGACGAGCTGTGTCGTCACGGTCCGGTGGAAGAGCCGTTCCTGACGGCACGTGGCGTCAAGTTCTACGTGGACGGCGCCCTGGGCAGCCGCGGCGCAGCGCTGCATGAAGACTATGCGGACGATCCGGGAAATCGGGGCCTTCTGATCCAGCCGCGCGGCGCGCTGGCGGAGCTGATCGATCGGGCCATGGGGTGTGGCCTGCAGGTCGCCACCCACGCGATCGGCGACCGGGGCAATTCGATCGTGCTCGATCTCTACGAGGAGCTCAGCGGGGACCATCCCGAAAACCCCGGTCGCCACCGCATCGAACACGCGCAGGTCGTGGTGGTCGATGAACTGTCCCGCTTTGCCGAGGAACAAGTCATCGCCTCGGTGCAGCCGACCCATGCCACCAGCGACATGTACTGGGCCGAGGACCGGGTGGGTCCGGAGCGGATCCGTGGCGCCTATGCCTGGCGCTCGCTGATCGAAGAGGGTGCCCGGCTCGCGCTGGGCTCCGATTTTCCCGTCGAGCGGCCCGATCCGCTGCTGGGCCTGTATGCGGCGGTGACCCGTCAGGACCTCGAGGGCTGGCCCGCCGGAGGCTGGTATGCGAGCGAAGGGCTGTCCCGGGAAGAAGCGCTGGCCGGGTTCACCCGGGATGCGGCCTATGCGGCCTTTGCGGAAGATGAGGTCGGCTCGCTGGAACCGGGAAAAAGGGCGGATTTCGTGGTGTTGGGCGGTGATCTCATGACCGTGCCGGCGAGCGAGATCCCGCGCCTGCCGATCATCGCGACCTACGTCGACGGGCGAGCGGTCTACGAGAACAAGGCAGTTGCCACGGGCAAGGGAGCAAAATAGCGTCATCCGGCCATGGACGGCCGGTCGCGATGGAATCGCGGAGGGAATCGACAATCGCATTTTCGATTCAGGTGTTCGGGGCGCGACAGGAGTCCGCTCCCGAACTTTTCAAATAGAGCATCCACCCTAAGCGAAAGTCGTAGGATAGGGCTTTCACCCGAGCCGAGGGAGAGCAGCATTGAAACGCGTTGTGTTCAACCAGAAGGGGGGCGTGGGCAAATCCACGATCGTCTGCAATCTCGCCGCAATCGCTGCCGACAGCGGTCGTTCGGCCGCCGTGGTGGATCTGGATCCGCAGGCCAACTCGACCCAGTACCTGCTCGGTGATGAGTGGCGACAGAGCGAAACCAACCTCGCCCGGTTCTTTGAGAAGACCCTGAGTTTCCGGGTGGGCGGCAACGACCCGGCCGAATACTGCCTCGAAACGCCGTTTCCCGACCTGTGGGTCATGCCTGCCTCGCCGGAGCTGACCGAACTGGAGGGCAAGCTCGAAGCGAAGCACAAGATCTACAAGCTCAAGGAAGCGCTCGACGTCCTCGCCGAAGAGGTCGACGAGGTATACGTGGACACCCCGCCGGCGTTCAACTTCTTTACCTTCTCGGCTCTGATCGGCTGCGATCGGTGCCTGATCCCCTTCGACTGCGACGATTTTTCCCGCCGGGCGCTGTACAACCTGCTGGAGAACGTTGCCGAAGTACGCGCGGACCACAACCCCGAGCTGGAGGTGGAAGGCATCGTGGTCAATCAGTTCCAGGCGCGGTCCAACCTGCCCCAGCGGGTGGTGGCCGAGTTGCGGGAGGAAAAGCTGCCGGTGCTGGACCAGATGATCTCGTCTTCGGTGATCGTGAAGGAGTCGCACCAGGCCAACCGCCCGCTGATCCACCTGAAGCGTAGCCACAAGGTGACCCAGGAATTCGTGGCGCTCTACGAGAGCCTGTCAGGCTGACGCTCGAGCCTTGCAGGCGAGGCGGTCGGAAAAGCCAGAGGTCACTCAGGCCAGGGACTTAGAATAGGCCCACCTCGAGGCGGGCCTCTTCGGACATCATGGTCTGGTTCCAGGGCGGGTCGAAAACGAGTTCCACGTCCGCTTCGGCAATGGTTGGAACGGCCAGTACCTTGCTTCGAACGTCCTCGATGAGGAAATCGCCCATGCCGCAGCCCGGCGCGGTGAGGGTCATGTCGATACGGACGATGCGTTCGCCGGACTCGGCGCGGTCGATAATACAGTCGTAGATGAGTCCAAGATCAACGATGTTCACGGGTATTTCCGGGTCGTAGCATGTGCGCAGCTGTTTCCACACCAGTGTTTCTATATCCGTGTCGGTCGCGTTCTCCGGCAACTGGGGTTTCGGCGGCGGTTCCTTGCCGATGGCATCGGCGTCGTCCCCGTCGATGCGGAACAGGTTGCCTTCGACGAATACGGTGAAGCTGCCGCCCAGCGCTTGCGTAATATAGCCGTGAGTGCCGGCGGGCAGCTGCACCTCGTCTCCGGAAGGAATTAGGATGGCATCGCAATCCCGTTCAAGGGTGACGGGCTCGCTGGTCGGACTGTACATGCCGCTGATCGTGATCCGGTCTGAAATGAGCCGCAATTCTAACATCGTGACGTCTGCGCAAAGTAAACTTCGGCACATGCTGACCAGAATAACTTGTCTGTTGGCCTTGCTGATGACGGCTCTGCCGCAGCCGGCGAGGGCGCTGGATCCGGATAAGCCGTTTTCCCAGTACGTCGTGGACCGCTGGAGTGTCCAGCATGGCTTCCCCCAGGTGTCGGCGCTGCAGATCGTGCAGGACCATGCCGGGTACATCTGGGCTTCGACCCAGAGCGGGCTCGCGCGCTTCGACGGGGTGCGGTTCGAGAACTTCGACGTTCGCAACACGCCGGAGCTGATGACCAATCACCTGGAAACACTGCTCGTCCACAGCGATGGGTCCTTGTGGATCGGCTCGGCGCGCGGTGCGGTGGTCATGCGGGATCAACGCTTCGTAGTGGCGCTGCGCAGCGAGCAGCAGGGCACAGGACCTGTCCAGGCCCTTGCCGAGCACCCTGATGGCGGTGTGTGGCTTGGCGCGGAGCGTGGACTGTTCCACCTCAATGGTGAACTGATCAAGGTACTCGACGGTGCCGTGCTGTCTCTTCTCGCCGTGGACGACGAACTGCTGATCGGACGACGTGGTGCGGTTGAACGGCTGATCGGCGGATCCGTCCATCGAACCGAGCTGCCTGACCCGGGGATGCGGGCCGAGCACCTGGCCGGTGACGCAGCCAGCCTCTGGATCGGAACCGATCGCGGGCTTCTGCACCGTACGAATGACGGCATCGAACCGGTCTCGCTGCAGGCGCGTTTCGAGCAGGTCGAGTCGCTCTACCTGGATCGACATGGTTCCCTCTGGATCGGCGGCTACGAGGCGCTGCTGAGGCGTTTTCCCGACGGCAGCATCGAGGTGATCGATCAGGACCAGCTTGGTTTCCGTCCGTGGATCATTTCCGCAACGGAAGACCACGAAGGCAATCTGTGGCTGGGCAGCAACACCCACAGCCTGATCCGGCTGTGGGATGGCTGGACCCGTCGCTATTCGGCGCGCCAGGGTCTGGCCGATCCCTTTGTCTGGACCGTTGCCGAGGACCCCGCCCGCGGCATCTGGATCGGCACAAACAGTGGATTGAGCTACCTCGACGACGGCGACGTCAAGAACGTGGTCCCCGGCGATCGGCTGCCTGCGCCGGCGGTTTATACGATCTTGCCGACCGGACCCGGGTGCGCTCTGCTGGGTACCCGTGGGGGCGGAGTCGCAGCCTATTGCGACGGTGAAATCAGTGTGCCCGACGGTGCACAACCACTTGCAGGACGCCAGATCAACGGTCTGCTCGATACCGGAGATGGCCTGTGGATTGCGACCGACGAGGGGCTGGCGATCATGCGCAATGGCGAATTGGAGTGGCAGCCTGGCTTCGAGGGTCAGTCCCGGCGTGTCCGGATTGTCCATCCAAACCCAGCGGGCCTGCTCGTCGGCACCGAAGGCGGACTTTTCCTTAGCTCGAGCGGCAGTGTAGCCCAGGTGGGTCTCGAGAGTCCGCTGGAAGAAGCGTTTGTCACCGCCATCAATGACTTGCCCGATGGCCGCATCGCCGTCGGCACCCTCGGCCGTGGGCTGTTCGTGGGCCGTCCCGGCGAGGGATGGATCCAGCTGCAGGAGGAATGGGGTCTGCCTTCCGGTGGGCTGTTTCATCTCGACAGCCATGGAGACGGCTATCTCTGGGTCGGCGGCGAAGTGGGTGCCTATCGGATTCGGCTCGACTCGATCCCCGACGGCACCGATGCGACCCCGCGACCGCTCGGGATCCAGAACCTGGCCAGCACCAATCGCCTGTCCGGCTCTCAACCTGCGCGTTGCTGCAATGGCGCCGGCCTGGCCAAGGGGCTGTTCGCCGCGGGGAGCCTGTGGTTTCCGACGCTGGATGGCGTACTGGAGATCCAGCCCGACAAGATTGCCCGCCCGACCGGTCAGCCGCGCGTACTGGTGGAGAGCATCGAGATCGGCAATGACCGGCGCATCGAGGGTCAGCGGGAAATCGGTCTGGGCCCGAAATTTCGGGACTTCGCCATCCAGTTCACGGCGCTGACCTACCAGGACCCGCGCAACGTCATCTTTCGTTATCGGCTGCGCGGTTACGATGCCGAGTGGGTCTGGGCGGGCCGGCGACGCACGGCCTATTACACCAACCTCCAGCCCGGGACCTATACGTTCGAGGTGGAGGCCAGCCTCGGAACCCAGCGCTGGATCCCCGCCAGCGAACCCATGACCATCACGATCGCACCCACCTGGATCGAGACCATGTGGTTCAAGATGTTGGTTGCCCTGAGCGTCTTCCTGGTGTTTGCGCTGATCTACCTGGTTCGGGTGCGCGAGTCCGACCGGGTTCGGCAGCGGCTGGAGCAGGTCGTTCAGGAGCGCACCCGGGCACTGGACGAGGCGAATCGCCTGTTGCGTGACGCCAATCAGAAGCTCGAGACGGCCAGCGAAACCGATCCACTGACGGGACTGCATAACCGCCGCTTCATCCAGTCCCGTCTCAGTCCCGGCAGCCCGCTTTTCCGGCCGGGGCGCATGCCGCTTCTGGTGGTGCTGGTCGACATCGATCACTTCAAGCATGTGAACGACCTTCACGGGCACCCGGCGGGGGACGAGGTGCTGCGCCAGTTCGGGCGCCTGCTCGCCGCCGAAGTGCGGGAGGGGGACGCAGCTGTCCGCTGGGGCGGTGAGGAATTCCTGCTGTTGCTCGGACCGACTCCGGAGCACCGGGCGACCGCCGTGCTGGAGCGGCTCCGCCGCGCCATCGAGCGGTCTCGTTTCGAGCTCGAAGGCGCCACGCTGATCCGCATGAGCTGTTCCTTCGGTGCCGTCCCGCTGGTCGAAGGGGATCAGGCTTTCGAGCGCCGCTGGGCGCTCTCCCTCGAGCTCGCGGACCGGGCCTTGTACGCCGTCAAGCAGGGCGGGCGCAACGGCTGGGGCCTGGTGGTCAACCCGGCCGACCTGGCGTTGCAGCCGGACGAGGACGATCCCAATCTGGCCATTGATCGCGGGCTGGAACAGGGCAGCCTCCAGGTCCGCGCCAGCCGCACCGAAATCGCCCGGTTGTTCAAGCAAGGGACACGGCGGAGTTCCAAGGCGCGAGGTTGACATGAACGGGCGGCCCGGGCGGGTTGATTTTCCCGACCAGTTCTGGTCTATTCAATCAAACCAGAGTTGGACGCTTCGTGCCTGATCTCAGCCTGGAAGTGTTACGTACCGATATTGCTGGCATGCCGCTGGAATGGATCGATTACCAGCAGGCTGCAAAGCTCCTTTCCCTGGAACAAGTCTCCTATGCGCTCGGCGCCGTTCTCTACGAGATTCGCGGCGGCGTCAATGCCCTGACCGGCCAGCGCAGCCTGATTCGCGTCAATGCGATCGTCGCGACCAAGGGAAGTTACCGGGATGACCGGCGGCGCCTCTCCGGCTATGCACCGCCCTTGTCCAACCGGGCCCTGTTCAAGCGGGATCAGAATCTCTGCCTTTACTGCGGCGAGCAGTTCCTGGTGAGGGACCTTTCCCGGGATCACGTCACGCCGCTGAGTCAGGGTGGCCAGGACAACTGGCGAAATGTGGTGACCGCCTGCAAACGGTGCAACAACCACAAGGCGGGGCGTACGCCGGAAGAGGCCGGCATGCAGCTTCTGGCCATCCCCTTCGTGCCCACTCACGCGGAGTACGTCTACCTCCAGGGCAAGCGCATTCTGGCCGACCAGATGGACTTCCTGCTGGCCCATTTTCCGCGCAACAGTCCCCTGCGGGCACGTATCGAACAACAGCGCCGGGTCTGACCGCATGCCGAATTCGGGAATGGCCGCGGATCCCGGCGAGTCACGCGCCTACCTGGTCGATGCCAGCGTGTATGTCTTCCGCGCCTACTACTCCATCGAGCCGTCGTTTTTCGACCGCGAGGGCAATCCCAGTCACGCGGTGTACGGATTCGTCGGGTTCCTCTGTACCGTGCTGGATCAGGCCCGGCCAAGCCATCTCGCGGTGTGTTTCGACGAGGCGCTGGAATCGTCCTTCAGAAACGAGATCTACCCCGATTACAAGGCCAACCGGGAGCCCGCGCCGCCGGAGCTGCGGCGCCAGTTCGCGCATTGCAGGGCGGTTGCCGAAGCCCTGGGTATCGACTGCTTTTCAGATGCCGAGTACGAGGCTGACGACCTGATCGGCACGCTGGCCCGGCGGCGGCGGGAGGCCGGTCAGCGCATTACCGTCCTGTCCAGCGACAAGGATCTGGTCCAGGTGCTGCAGGGTGGTGACGAATGGTGGGATTTCGCCCGGCAGCGACGTCTCGATCCGGCCGGCGTTGAGGCGACCTTCGGCGTTCGACCGGAGCAGATGGCGGACTTCCTGGCCCTGACCGGTGATCCGGTCGACAACATCCCCGGGGTCAGCGGAATCGGACCAAAATCGGCTGCTGCGATCCTGGCTCATTTCGGTTCCGTGGATACCCTGATCGAGCGACTGGACGAGCTGCAATTCCTGTCCTTTCGTGGCGCGAAGTCGGCGCACAGGCGGATTCGGGATGGGCTGGAGGACCTGCGCACAGCGAGGCGCCTGACCCGGATCCGGGACGATGCGCCGATTCCCGAACCGGTACCGGATCTGCGCCGGCGACCGGCCGATGACGCTGCCCTGGACGAGCTGTTCGATTTCCTCGATTTCGGACGCCTGCTGCGCGAGCGCTGCGCAGCGGTGTCGCGCTAATTCTTCTTCAGGTGTTGCAGGCTGCCGTCGGGCGGCGGAATCCAGCCGAAATCCAGGGCGACATCGACCACCTTGTGGGGTGAAACCTCGGCCTCCGGCCGCAGCTGGCCGGTTGCCGGGTCATAGGCATTCCGATGGCTGTTGGCGATCAGCACCAGGTTCGATCCGACCAGGGTGCCCGTGGTCGGATTGCGAAAGTCCGGCTGGCCACTGGTCATGGCCTGGGCATGACGCCCGTTGCGGTGGTCATCGAACAGCTGGAAGCGCAGCACGCGCTTCGGCACGACGCCGTTCTGGACCAGGATCAGGCTGTCCTGGAACCAGCGCATCAGGTCGATGCCGGACAGGTTGAGGTTGCGTCCGAGGTGGACCTCGAAGGCTGTGGACTCGCCCATTTTCACCCCGAAGAGCCCCAGCTCGTAGTCGGCGAAGTAAAGGTGCTCGCCGCTGTCGTCGATGGTCAGCGTGCGTATGCCGGTCAGGGACTCCGATCCGAAGAATGCTTGCAGCGACGGCTGGTCGGCCGCCGGGTCCAGGCGCCAGATGACGGGTCGTACCGAATCGGCCACATAGACCGTGCCCTCCGGAGACAACGCCAGGTCGATGAAATAGCCGGGTCCGGCTGCGGGCGCGTAACGGGTGACATAGGCGCCGCTGTCGAGCTCGAACCGGTGCAAGAAGGTCCGCCCCCGGTCTGCCGGTCTGACATGCTGGACGTGGGGTGATGCGCCGCTGGCCACCCAGAGGGCGTTGTTGTCCACGTCAACGGCCATGGCGCTGATGCCAAGCAGCCCATTGCGCGGATCGGGCGTGATGAACTCGGTGAGTGACCCGTCTTCGCCGACCGCATAAACGGTTCCTTCGGTGACGCTGCCTGCCAGGAACCGGTCGGCCTTGGGATCGTAGGCCAGGGCTTCGATCAGCAAGTCCTCGCCGTCGATCTGAAAGCGCGGCTTGGGATCCGCATAGGGTTCGGCGTTCTTGGCGAATTCTTCCTCGAGATAGTCGTAGAGCTGGTAGCCGCGCAGGTTCTCGAAGTCGGGGTCGCCGGTCATGTTGAAGCTGAGCCCCTGGCTTTGCAGGATCACCAGGGCGTTGTAGGCGGACTCCTTCTCATCCTGTAGTGCGTAGGCCTTGGCGAGCAGGAAGCGAAGATCGGCCAGATGCGGGCGCAGCGCGACGGCGCGGGCCAGGGCCTCGGCCATGCGCTCATGGTCATTTGACTGGTAGGCCTCCTGCGCAATGGCAATCAGGGCCGGAATTCGTGTCTCGGCAGCAATCTCGGCCGGTTCTTCCTGGGCATGAAGCAGGCCGGCAGCCAATAGGGTCAGCACTATCCAGACTTTTCGCATGGTTTCCTCGTTGCTTATACACGGCCGAGCGGGAGGCCAAAAGCGCGTTAGTATAGGCGGCGTTAGACTGCAATCAACAGGAGAGTTCCCCTGAGCGCAATAAGGACTATCGGCCGTGGGCGGTTCCTTGAACTGGTCGAAATCGACGGCTGGGAATACTGCGCACGCGTCACCGGCGACGCGGTCGTCGCCGTTGTGGCCGTCACGCCGGAGCGGGAACTGGTCCTTACCGAGCAGTATCGGCCACCGGTCGATGCTGTGGTGATCGAGCTTCCGGCGGGCCTGGTCGGAGACGAACCCGATACCGGGGCGGAGTCGGGGGCCAATGCCGCGCACCGGGAACTCGAGGAGGAAACCGGTTATCGGGCCGGCGACTTGACGCGACTCGGGCGCGGGCCGAGTTCCGCGGGCATGTCCAGCGAAGTCATCGATTTCTATCTGGCCCGGAACCTGACCCGGACGGGACCCGGGGGCGGAACGGAATCGGAGGACATCGCGGTTCGGGTCGTTCCGCTGTCCGGGCTCAGGGCGTGGCTCGCGGACCGGACGGCGGAGGGGCGCCTCATCGATCCGAAGGTGTATGCCGGGATCTGGTTTCTGGAAGGTCTCTGAAGCGGGACCTCAAACCTCAGACCAGTACGATGTAGATGTTGCAAAGGGCGGCGCCGAGGGTGACCAGCCAGGAAACCAGGGTCCCGTAAAAGCGCCCGAAACTGGTTCCCCTGGTTTGCGTCAGTCCCCAGGCATGCAACAGTCTGGAGACCACCAGCGAGCTCCCAAGGACGTGCAATAAAAGGGGGGCTGCCCCGTTCAGTTCCAGCAACAGGAGCAGCAGGAGTGCCAGCGGCACGTTCTCGATTGCGTTGGCGTGGACGCGGATGGCCTGGGCGAGGGCGCGGTCCTCGCCGTCTCCGAAGCCCACCCGGCGCGAGCGGCGCAGGCCAACCACGCGGCCGGCGAGGCCGATGATCAGGATGGCCAGCAACCCGGCGTAAATGCCCGTAACAGGTACCAGCTGTATCATTGAAATTGCTCCGTGGTTGATTTCCGGGCTGACCGGACCGGGTCAGTATACCCGCGTCAGCTTGATCTCCGGCGTTCGAATACGGTCGCCTTGCGACCCACCACGTAGCGCCGAAAATAGCTCAGATAGGTGCCGAGAAAGAACCGCTGGGCGCGCAGCAGCTGGGTCGCTGGACGACGTCGATAGGGGCCGGCAGCGCGCCGGGCGGACAGGATCAGGTCGCGATCTGCGAGGGTTTGGCGCAGGGCCTTCCACTGGACCCGGGCCAGCGTCACGCGCCCCACGAGCAGGGCGACCAGAGGCACCAGAACGATACGTGCCAGGGTGAACGGCAGATTCGTGATCATGACTGCGATGGGCACCAGCTTGAAATAGGTGTATTCGATGTCGCGCTGGATCTTGATCGCATAAGCCTCGGTGCGAATCTTGTCGACGGATTGGCTGACCTTGTGCCGCACCACGGCCCGCGGAGCATAGCGGATGGTGTACCCGGCCTGGTAGGCGCGCAAACCCAGTTCGGCATCTTCGTAGCCGGAACCGAAGAAATCGTCGAACAGCCCGATGTCCTTCAGCATGCTCTGGCGGTAGAGCGCGGCGCCCGCGCAGGCGCCGATGAGTTCCGCCGGCTGGTCATAGTCCCGGGCGGGGCGGCCCGCTCCGCGCGGCATGATTTCCCCGGTATTGAGCATGATGTGCCCGGCATTATCGAGCACCTCCGGGTTGTCATGGCGCACCAGCCGCGAGGCCACGCAGTCGGCGTCGGCGGCGGCAGCGAGGAGATGTTCGAGCCAATCAGGCGCGGGAATGGTGTCATTGTTCAACAGGACGAGATAATCACCCGGGATCTGTTCCAGCACCTCGGTCATGGCCCGGTTCATGCCGCCGGTAAATCCGTGATTGCGCTCGAAGCGCCGAATCTCGACCCGCGGCTCGTCCCGAAAGCGTCGTTCCAACCGGGAGGCTTCATCGTTGTCCGAGCCGTTGTCGTAGAGGACGAGCGCAAAATCGCTCGCGCTCTGCACGCGCAGGGCTTCGACACACTCGATCGTGTCGTCGAGCCCGTTCCAGTTCAGCATGATGATCGGGATGGGCACCGGCCGAAGGTCAATGTCCCGGTGGGACGTCGTCCGGTGGTTCGCCGGGTGACAAGGGCGGTTCGATCCGGTTGTGGATGGCATCCAGCGAACGGTCGATGGCCGTTTTGGCCTGGGCCGTGATGCCACCTTTCTCGTATTGATCGATGACTCTCTTCTCCAGTCGGCTGAACAGTTCGTCCAGGTCGTCACCGACATCTTCCCGTGTATGCCGGCCGAACAGGTTGATCCAGATCTCGCTCGCCGCGCCGAACTCCAGCACACGCCGGAAATGCCGGCCCGGGTCCTTGCGATCCGTGATCAATCCGACCAGCCCGGCGACGAGGCTGACCGGGCTGAGAACGAGGTCGCGCAGGCCGTCGACCAGCAGTTTGGCCTGGAAGACGGCGACATCCCGCATGAGCCGCCAGCGGGAATTGGTTGGTTGCGAGTCTTGCATGGTTGAATTGTAACCTGCCCGGCAGGACAAAATTCCGACAACTCGCCGGGCGTCCGGGTTAAAATGCGCCTCAGGGACGATAAGCCAACAAGAAAGCTGGGCATGGAATTCGAAACGCCGGGGATACGACTGCTGGGACGGTACTATTATTTCCTGCCGGCGCTGGCAGTCTGTGGCGTGGCGGCCTGGCTGGCCAGCTATGCCGGAGCGGTCCTGTTCTACTTCTCGCATGCCCTGTTCGGCTGGGCGGCATTTGCCGCGCTGCGGGCGGACGACGCGACGTCTGCCCGGCGTGCCGCGGCGAGTCGGTTTCCGGCGACGCTGCTGCTCCTGTTCGGCTTCGGACTGGTCGGCGCGCTCTTGCTGGGCGTTCCGGTTGCGCTTTCCGTCAGTCAGCCGGGCTGGCTGAGCTGGGGTGTGCTCAGCGTCTGCATCCTGATCTTCTTCAGCGGTGGTACGCGTTTCTGGCCGGCGCCCGCGCTGATGTATGCGGCATCCTCCGCCGAGCTGGGTTCGGGCGCCTTCGAGCGTGCGGCTCGGGCAACACGGCTAGGGCTGAAACTCACCAGCGGACATTTGCACCGCACCCTGGAAGGGGCGCCGCTGTTCATTGCACTGGGCCTGTTGATCGTCGTTCCCTTCGTGCTGGTGCTCGCCGGGCAGGGGCCAAGCTCCCCCGGCTACTGGTGGATCCTGGGGTTTGCTTTCCTGCTGGTCGCGCCTCTGATCCACGTTTTCCTGCTGGATGAGGTCAGCAGCCTGCTCAAGGAGCTGTCACCGCAGTCAGGCACGTCCGGCGACGGGCGCGAAGAGGATGGCGTGAAGATGGTCCAGGCTGCCCGGCGAGGCCTGCTCACCGATCTGCAGCAGTTGCACGCTGCCGGTTCACCCATTGACGAACCCATGGGGCAGACCACGCCGCTGATGGCCGCCATGCGAGCACCCACCGCGCAACAGGGTGAGATCGTCGGGTTCCTGCTGGCCGGCGGGGCGTCCCTCGATGCGGTCGATGAGAAAGGCTGGACGCCGCTCCACCACGCAGCAGCGCATGCGACCCGGGAGACGGTGAGCGCGCTGGTGACGGCTGGAGCGGAACTGGAAGCAGAGGACAATGAGCATCTGACGCCCCTGGGCGTTGCCTGCGCCCGGGCTCGCTGGGGAAACGCAGCGAGGCTGATGGAGGCCGGTGCCGAGGTGAACCCCAGGGGCGTGGCGCCGATCCACTGTGCCGCCGGCGCTGATGGCGACGATCCGGCCGGTGTCGATCTGTTGATCGCCAACGGCGCCGAAGTCAGCGTCCGGGGAAAGCTCGGTCGAACCGCCTTGATGGCGGCGGCGATGAAGGGCAACTCGCTGATCGCCCGGGCGTTGTTGAAATCCGGCGCGAAGGTCAATGCCCAGGACGATTTCGGAAACACCGCGCTGATGGAAGCGGCGCGGGCCGGCGCCAATCGAGTGCTGGACGAACTGTCCCACTGGAACCCGGAGACCGAGCACCGCGACAAGCCGGGGCGGACCGCACTGCTGGTCGCCGTTTCGTCCCGGCGCGCCGATGAGGACACGGTCCGCCTGCTCCTCGCCATGGGAGCGGAGCGTACGGTGAAAAACCGGGAGGGACGCGAAGCCGGCGAACTCGCCGCAGCGGCCGGCCGTTGGCGAATCGCGCGTGCCCTGGGCGTGGATGTTCCCCTGCCCGAGCCCCCCGCAGCGAAGGCCGCGCCGCCGCCCGAGCCCGCAGAGCCGGAGGATAACCGGGTCATCGACCTGAAGACGTTTCAGACCGATGAGGACCTGGCCTGGGCCGAACGACAGTTCACGCAACGCAGTCGAACCCAGTTGGACGCCGCCGGATCGGAGTCCGCTAACCGGTCGGGGACCAGCGAGGAGGATGAAGAAACAGAGGCGCGCCCGGAAGCCGAGGTTTCCGTGGAACCCGTGGAGCAGCCGGCCGCGGAAGCCACTGCAGAACAGCCGCATGAACCGGAGCAAGTCTCGGAGCCGTTGCAGCACCGGGAGGAGGCCCTTGCCGAGTCGTTGCAGGAGGGGGACGTTTCCGGCGATCTCGACAGCGTGGCGGAGATCGATTTCGATCCGGAGGCGGACGTTCCGCAGCAAGCCGAACTCCCGATGCCCACGGAACCCGAATCGGAACCGAGGGATGAAAAGACGGCCGGTTACCAGACCCTGCTGAAAGCGGCAGTCCGGGACGACCTCGAACAGATGCAGCTGGTCCTGGACCATGAGGAAGAGGCACCGGAGTGGTGGTTCACGTCGGCGTTTCTGAATGCCGTTGCCGCCGGCCGCGGGATTGCTCCCCTGTGGCTGCTGGATCATGGCCTGAATGCGAATGCGCGCAGCGAAGGCGGAACGCCTCTGCTGAGCTGCCTTGCGCAACAACCGCCACCCAACCTGGAAGTGCTGGAAAAGCTGCTGGACCGGGGCGCGAGGGTGGACGGTCAGCCCCTTCTGCTGCACTGGTTGTGCGGCAAGGCAGACCATCAGCACGGTGTGGCTTCGGAGCTGGAGACGGAAGACGAGGTGCGCCTGAGCAAGCTGGTGAGCCGGATGATCGATTCCGGTGCGGACCCGGCTATGGAAGACGAAAGCGGCAACGTGCCGCTGCACTGGGCCGTTCGCTATCGGCACCCGGGTCTCGTGGAAGCGCTGCTCGACCGGGGCGCCCCGGTGGACCCGCGCAACGGATCCACTGCAACGCCGCTGATGATGGCCGTGACCGACGGTCGGACCGGGGTGGTCCGGGTCCTGGTCAAGCATGGTGCGGATCCGAAGGCCAACAACGAAAAGGGCAATTCGGCGATGTCCATCGCCCTGGAGCGCCAGGACAAGACCCTCACCAAGCTGCTGATGAGCAGCAAACCACCGCAGCGCGAGCCGGAGCCCCGGGAATCGGATCCGGCGGCGCTGGTGGATGCGGCTGCCGAGGGGAACCTGGGACGGGTCAAACTGCTCCTGACCCGGGGCATGGACATCGACTTCTGTGACGACCAGGGCTGCAGCGCACTGCTGCGAGCGGCCGGCGGTGGCCATGCCGACGTCGTAAGCGCTCTACTTCACGCGGGCGCCGACTATCGGCTGGCTTCGAAGAATCGAACCACGCCGCTTGGGGCGGCGGTGCTCGGCGGCCATCTCGAGGTCGCCAAACTGCTCTGCGACCGGGGAGTGGACGCCGATCAGCCGCAGCAATACGGAATTACGCCGCTCATGCTTGCCGCGGCGCGCTGGCAACCGCGCATGGTGGTGGCTCTGATCGGTTACGATGCGGATCCCAATGCGCGTGACGAGACCGAATGCACACCACTCATGGCGGCGGTGCAAAACGCGCTGCAGGCGGCCGACATCGAAGCCGGCGTGAGCACCGTAAAGATGCTGCTCAAGGCCGGCGCGGATGTCAACGCGGTCAACGACGAGGGGCAGTCAGCCCTGATGCTCTTGCTGGGGGTTCGTGCCCGGGCGCGGGAAGATCTGCCGGAAGAG
>JAWVZU010000024.1:0-21947 GCA_033722075.1 Lysobacterales bacterium | reverse complement strand
TCCCTGCTTGCGATAGATGCCGGCCCCGGTCTTCTGGCCCAGGCGGTCCGAGTCGATCAGGGCCTGGAACCAGTCGGGGATGGCGAAATAGCGATGCCAGGGATCGTCGGGCAAGGTATCGGCCATGGTCTTGGTTACATGGGCCATGGTATCCAGTCCGACCACGTCGGCGGTCCGGTAGGTCGCGCTTTTCGGGCGCCCGATCAGGGGGCCGGTGAGCTGGTCTGCGACATCGAAGGGGAGCTCGAACGCCTGGGTGTGATACATCGCCGAGGCCATGGCAAAAACGCCGATCCGGTTGCCCACGAAGTTGGGTGTATCCTTGGCACGGACCACGCCCTTGCCGATGGCGGTGGTCAGGAACGTCTCGAGGCCGTCGAGGACGGCAGGTTCGGTGGCATCTCCCGGAATGAGCTCCGCCAGGTGCATGTAGCGCGGCGGATTGAAGAAATGCACGCCGCAAAAGCGGGCGCGAACTTCCTCCGGCAGTACGTCGGCCAGCGAATTGATGCTCAGGCCGGAGGTGTTGGTGGCGAAGATCGCCGAGGAAGACAGGTGCGGTACGACCTTGCCATAGAGGTCCTTCTTCCAGTCCATGCGTTCCGCGATCGCCTCGATCACCAGATCGCATTCGCCCAGGTCGGCCAGGTCCTGGTCGTAGTTGGCCGGCCGGATGTGCATGGCCAGATCCGGGGCCGCCAGGGGCGCGGGCTTGAGCTTGGCGAGGCGCTTGATCGCCTCCTTCACGAGCCGGTTGGGGTCGCCTTCGTCGCCGGCCAGTTCGTAGAGGATGACCGGGATTCCCGCGTTGGCGAAATGCGCCGCAATCTGTGCACCCATGACGCCGGCGCCAAGCACGGCGGCTTTTCTGATTTGAGTCTGCTGGTGATTCACTTGTCCATCCTTGATTGATTTGTCCTGGCGATAGGTTGCCGGGCCGGGTTCACAGCCCTGCGGCACGATCGGTCGCCTGTGCCGGTTCTTCGGAGGTCCGCTGCCGGAACTCATCCACGGCGATCACTTCTTCCAAAGCGGCCTGGGCCACCCGCACGAGGCCCGCCTGTTCCTCGGTGATCACACCGGTATCCAGTCCTCGCGCAATCAGGCTCTCCACGTTTTCCGGGTTGACGTCGGCGTGCAGGGCATTGCGCAGCGCGGTTTCCGCGGCTTCGGCGGCCAGCGCCTTGTGGAAAGCGTCCTCGACATAGCCCCAGCCGCCGGGCTGTTCGAGGTCGATGTGGATGCCGCCGATCAGGCGATCGCGGGTCGCGCTGTTCTTCATCAGTTCGCCGCTGATCCGGCGAGCGGTTCGGTCGTCGGCACTGCGGTAACTGCGTCCCCAGGGGAAGATCCAGCGTCGCAGGATCGCTCCGAGCAACGGAACAGGATAGTTACGAAGAATGGCTTCGAAGCGGTCCTGGATGACCGTGAGGCTGTCCTGCGCAGCCCAGGTGACCAGGGGCAGGTCCGCCTCGGGACTGTCATCATCCTCGAAACGCTTGAGTACCGCTGAAAGCAGATACAGGTGGCTCAGGATGTCGGCGAACCGGCCGGACAGGGTTTCCTTGAACTTGAAGCCGCCCCCGAGGATCAGCAGGGTCATATCGGCGGTCATGGCCAGCGCCGCGCTCATCCGATTCAGCGCGCGATAGTAGGGGGCCAGAGGGCCTGTTGTCGGCGTACGCCCGAGCCGGCCGCCGCTGAGCCCCAGCAGTAGCGTCCTAACGCTGTTGCTGATGGTGAACCCGACATGACCGACGAGGGCCCGGTCGAAGCGGGCCGCGGCGCCCGGCGCCTCGTCGCCGGCTGCCTGCATCTCGGCCAGGAGATGGGGGTGGCAGCGAATCGCGCCCTGGCCGAAGATGATCATCGACCGGGTGAGGATGTTCGCCCCTTCCACGGTGATCGCGACCGGGATCGACTGGTAGGTCTTGGCGAGGTAGTTGCCTGGGCCCTCGCAGATGGCCTTGCCGCCGTGGATGTCCATTGCCCGGTTGACCACCCGCCGATAGCCCTCGGTCAGCTGATACTTGAGGATTGCCGAGATCACCGGTGGCTTCTCGCCCTGGTCGAGCGCCGCCAGAGTCAGGCGGCGGGCCGCGTCCATGCGGTACGTTTCGCCGGCCATTTCGGCGAGCACCTCGGAAATGCCTTCAAACTGGCCGATCGGCACCTTGAACTGTCGGCGGATCCGACTGTAGGCACTGCTCGCGCCGGTTGCCACCTTGGCGCCCGCGGTCCCGAGGGCAGGAAGGGAGATGGCCCGCCCGGCCGACAGGCAGTACATCAGCATGCGCCAGCCCTGACCGACGCGCTCCCTGCCGCCGATCACCCAGTCCAGGGGAATGAATACGTCCGACCCGCGCGTGGGGCCGTTCATGAAGACCGAGCCGGTGGGATGGTGTCGAGGGCCCAGCTCCACGCCCGGTGTATCGGCAGGAATCAGGCAACAGGTGATGCCCAGATCTTCTTTCTCGCCGAGCAGGTGGTCCGGATCTTCAACTCGCACCGCCAGCCCGAGTACCGTGGCCACCGGGGCCAGCGTGATGTACCGCTTGTCCCAGGTCACTCGCAGTCCCAGGACTTCCTTGCCGTCGATCGTTTCCCGGCAGACGATGCCTCGGTCGGGCATCGAGGCCGCGTCGGATCCGGCGTACGGCCCGGTCAGGGCAAAGCAGGGGATTTCCTCGCCGCTGGCCAGCTTCGGCAGGTAATGGCGTTTCTGCTCCTCGGTGCCGAAATGCATCAGCAGTTCACCCGGACCCAGCGAATTCGGAACCATCACCGTGACTGCCGCGCTCTCGCTGCGTGAGGCAATTTTCATCACGACCGCGGAGTTGGCCTGGGCGGAAAACTCGAGTCCCCCGTAGGACCGTGGGATGATCATCCCGAGCATTCCGCTGTCCCTGATGAAAGACCAGGCTTGCGGCGGAAGATCCTGACGCTCCTCATGGATTTCCCAGACGTCCAGCATGCCGCACAATTCCTCGACCGGTCCGTCGAGAAAGGCCTGTTCCTCCGCGCTGAGCGATGGCCTGGGCGTGGACAGCAGCCTGGTGAAATCCGGTTTCCCGGAAAACAGTTCCGCATCCCACCATACGTTGCCGGCGTCGATGGCCTCCTGTTCCGTGCGAGAGATGGGAGGGAGCACGCTCCGAAACCAGATCCGGATTGGTCCGGTGATGAGCCAGCGGCGCAGGGGCGGCAGGTTCAACACCAGTAGCGGCAAGCCGAAGCCCGTCCACAGGAGGATCGTTGCCAGCATTTGCGGAGCGAGGACCGCCTGCAGGAGCGCGGCGTAGGCCAGGGCCAGAACAGACCAGGTCCGCAGCCTGAGCCGCAGGTGCGCGGCTATCAGGAACAGCACCGGGGCCAGCAGGAGCAGGGCGAGTGTCACGGGGTGATTTCCTCCAAATGAACTCCCATGAATATCAGGCGGGCAGGGGGCTTTCCAGTCTGGCTGCCGGCGCCTTGAGTCCGGCTTCGGCAAAAATGACCAGGCGTTCGGCCTTGGCCCGCCAATATTCGTCCGGGGGCAGGTCCGGGGGGCGCTTGAACACGCCGAAGTCGGCCATGGCGTAGGTCAGGGCGCCGATCATGAAATCCAGCCGGGCGTAGGCCTCCTCCGGATCCAGATGGGTCAGGTGGCGAGCGATGCCCTGGAAGAAGCGGCGGTTGATCTCGCCATAATGATCCGACAGGAACTGGCGGAGTTCGTCGCGATACTCGACGAAAGCTCGTGCAAGAACCTTGACGAAGGGAGACTCGGTATCGCTGGAATCAAAGCCGACTGCCATGGCAGGGTAGACGAACGCCTCCAGTACGTCGCGCAGTTCGGGTTGACCGCCGGATACTCGCTCCACCTCGTCCAGCGCCTCCTCGCGACGCCTGTAAAGCCCATCCAGGTGACGCCGAAAGACCTCGAGGATGAGGTTCTCCTTGGACCCGAAATGGTAATTGACGGCCGCCAGGTTGACGTTGGCCTCCTGGGTCAGCTGGCGCAGCGAGGTGCCGCTGAATCCCGATTCCGCAAAGAGGTTCTCGGCGGCTTTCAGTATTCGGTCCTTGGTGGTTTGAGCTGCCATGCACGCGTCCTCGGCGTTGACCGCGACTATTCTCCCGTTCCTCCCCTAATGATAGGCTCGCTTTCGCCCAAACTCAAACGAATGTTTGAATCGTCTCGCCCATCGTAGAGTGGGGCTTGAGGTTTGCGGTCGCCATGACCATATGGAACCCCGAAGGGCCGCGGTAGCCGGGCGATCCGGAGAATGGTTCAGGCAATTGCGGCACATTTCCCAAACTCAAGGCAGCATTCGGCGCTAAGCTCGCGGATTAGCGTAGGTTTCTGTGTTACGATTCCTATTCTTTTGTGCGGGTCTTTTGCGGCGCTGCCGTTGTCGCAGAAGAAACAGACAAGGAAACCGCAAGAATGGCCGTAGAAACGACCCTTTCGATCATCAAACCGGATGCCGTTGAGAAGAACATCATCGGCGAGATCTACCGGCGCTTCGAATCCGCCGGCCTGAAGATCGTTGCCGCCCGGATGATGCACCTGACCGCCGAGCAGGCTGGCGAGTTCTATGCCGTCCACAAGGAGCGGCCGTTCTACAACGATCTGGTGAGCTATATGAGTTCCGGGCCGATCATGGTCCAGGCACTGCGTGGCGAGGACGCCATCGCCCGCAACCGGGAACTGATGGGTGCAACCAATCCGGCCGAAGCCGCCCCCGGCACCATCCGGGCCGACTTCGCGGACAGCATCGAGGCCAACGCCGTCCACGGCTCGGACGCGCCGGAAACCGCGCGCCAGGAAGTGGCGTTTTTCTTCCCTGACCTTGACCAGTAGATGAGCGACCCGGCTGCCAGAGCCAACTTGCTCGACTTTCCGCGGGAAGAGCTGGAGCGGTTCTTCCTTGACCGCGGGGAGAAGCGTTTTCGGGCCGAGCAGCTGATGAAGTGGGTCTATCACCGCGATGTGACCGACTTCAGCCAGATGACCGACATCGGCAAGGACCTGCGGGCGAAAATTGCCGACTGGCTGGAAATCCGGCCCCCCCGGGTCGTCACCGAACAGCGCTCCGAGGACGGGACGCGCAAGTGGCTGCTGGCGCTGGAAGGCGGAAACGCGGTCGAGACCGTATTCATTCCCGAGTCGGATCGCGGCACCTTGTGCGTAAGTTCGCAGGTCGGGTGCACACTCAATTGTACGTTCTGCTCTACCGCGACCCAGGGCTTCAATCGAAACCTGTCGATCGCGGAGATTTTCGGACAGGTTTATCGCGCCGGGCTCGAACTGGGCCATACCCCCAACAATCGGCGGATTACCAACGTCGTGATGATGGGCATGGGCGAGCCGCTGATGAACTTCGAAAACGTGGTCGGCGCGATGTCGCTGATGTGCGACGATCTGGCCTTCGGCCTGGCCGGAAAGCGGGTCACCCTGAGCACGGCCGGGGTGGTGCCGCAGATCGACGCGCTACGTGAGCGGATCGATGTCAGCCTGGCGGTCTCGCTCCATGCCGCCGAGGACGAGTTGCGCAGCCAGCTGGTCCCGTTGAATCGCAAGTATCCGATCGACGCCCTCATGGCGGCCTGCCGACGCTACGTTGCGGGCACGCGTAACCGGGTGACCTTCGAATACACGTTGATCGACGGCGTGAATGACTCGGAGGCGCACGCGCGCCGCCTGGTCAAGCTGCTGCGCACGGTACCGTCCAAGCTCAACCTCATCCCCTTCAATCCGTTCCCGGGAACGCGCTACCAATGCTCGCCGCCCGAGGCGATCGAGCGTTTCCAGCGCATCATCATGGATGCAAAGATCGTGGCGACGTTGCGCAGGACCCGCGGGGACGACATCGATGCGGCCTGTGGGCAGCTGGTCGGGCGAGTCCAGGATCGAACCCGCCGACAGGAACGCCACCGGGCAAGACTGGAATCCCTCGGTGTCCTGCAGGAGGCGACATCGTGAGTCGTCCTCGCCGCTGGTCTGTGATCATGCTCGTGCTGCTGCTCCTGGGATGTGCGTCGACTGGACCCAAGCCGCGGCAGACCTCCTTCGAGACGCGTCGGGGCGATGCGGCCGACACGAACATCAAGTTGACCGTCGGATACCTCGAGCAGGGTCGCCTGGAACTGGCCCTGGAGAAGATCCAGCGGGCCCTGACTTTGAATGCCAACTCGGCCGAGGCCAACACGGTGGCGGGTGTCGTCTACGAGCAGATCGGCGACATGGACAACGCGGAATACCATTATCGCCGCGCCGTCGAGCTGGACGGGGATACGGGCCAGATGCTCAACAACTACGGTGCTTTCCTGTGCAAGCGGGATCAGTACGAGAAGGGGATCCGCCACCTGGAAAAGGCGGTCCAGGACCCGTTCTATTCGACCCCGGCGGCGGCCATGACCAACGCCGGCCATTGCGCCGAGCGCATGGGACAGCAGCAACGCGCCGAGGCATATTATCGCCAGGCGCTCGACGTCGACGCCACCTATCCCGATGCGCTGTTCCGGATGAGCAGGCTCCTGTTCTGCCGCCAAGAGGCATTCAGGGCGCGGGCCTTTCTGCAGCGCTATGAATCGGAAGCCCCGGTCACCATCGAAACCCTGCGGCTGGGCACGGCCATAGAGACCGCGCTGAATAACCCGGAGACCGCGGCCGAGTACAGCCGTGAGCTTCGGCGCCTATATCCCGACAATGCCCAGGCAAGTCCCGAACGACCCATTTGCACATGACTGAAGAAACGACAGCTGAAACGATAACCGCCGCGGACCCACAGGATCTGGGTGCCAGGCTCAAGGCCAAGCGCGAGCAGGGCGGCTGGTCGGTCCAGGAGATTGCCACCGACCTGCGCCTGACCTCGACGTCCGTCCGAGACCTGGAAGCGGGACGCTGGGAGCAGCTCGGGGCACCGGTATATGTCCGTGGATACCTGAAGGCCTACGGGCGCAGGGTGGACGTGGACGTCGCCGATTGGACGACGGCCATTCCCGAGGCGGTGCCGGAATCTCGACCGATACCCATCGCGGCGGCGCGACGGCGCTGGCGTGGCTACAGTAAGCTGGCCAGCTACCTCGTGGCCACGGCGCTTTTGGCCATCCCCGCGGTGGTCGGCGTCATCCGGGCCTTCCAGGTTCCGGAGATCGCGTCCAGCGTGGCATCCCCAAACACGACCCTGGCCTCCATGACGCCGATGCCGGCGCCTCGAGTGGATCGCGACGAGCCCGCGGCTGAGCTCGCGTCGACTGATTTGGCGGGCCCGCTGCCCGCATCCGTTCAGGAAAGCGAGCCGGAATCGGGTCCGGACGCGGTTGACGTACCTAAAGCAACCCCGGTGGAACTCGTCCTCGAGCTGAACGAACAGGTTTGGCTGGACGTGACCGACCTGGAGGGAGAGCGGCTGGCCTTCGGCCTCCAGGAAGCAGGTACGGTGCTGCGGTTTTCGCTCGCCGAGGGCATTCATGCCCGCGTGGGCAACGCGGACGCGGTCGTCGCCCAGATCGATGGCACCCCGTTTGACCTCGCCCCGCACATGGTCCGCGACGTCGCAGAATTCGATCTGGCTGCCCGGTCCGAGTAGAGCCGGTCGTCCACGCGCCCGGCCGGGCGTATTTCAGCAGTAATGGCAGGAGACAATGACCTCGATCAGGCGAGTCAAGGGAATGTACGACATCGTCCCGGAGGACGCGGCCCGGTGGCACTGGGTTGAGGGGACGACACTCGAGGTTCTGGAAACCTACGGCTACCGTGAACTGCGCTTGCCGTTGCTGGAACAGACCGACCTTTTCGCGCGGGCGATGGGCGAATCGACCGACGTGGTGTCCAAGGAGATGTATGCGTTCGAGGACCGCAACGGCGATCACCTCGCGTTGCGCCCGGAAGGCACCGCGGGCTGCGTTCGCGCGGTGATACAGAACGGGTTGCTGCAGGGCCATGCCCGCAAGCTCTGGTACGGCGGACCGATGTTTCGCCGGGAGAATGTCCAGCGGGGCCGTAATCGCCAGTTCTATCAGATCGGCGCCGAGGTGTTCGGTCTGGAGGGACCGGATGTGGATGCCGAGCAGCTGCTCATGCTGGATCGCCTGTGGAAGCGCCTGGGCTTGACCGGGCTGCGGCTGGAGATCAACTCGCTCGGTACCGCCGAGGCGCGGGCGCGCTACCGGGAAACGCTGGTGGACTATTTCGAAGCCCGGCGCGAGGCGCTCGACGACGACAGCGTTCGACGCCTGGAAGTCAACCCGCTGCGCATCCTCGACAGCAAGAATCCGGCCATGAGTGAGGTGATCGCCGAGGCGCCGTCGTTGCTCGAACACCTGGACGACGCGTCGCGCGAGCACTTCGAACGACTGCGGTCTATCCTCGACGAAGCTGGTGTTGCCTACCATGTCAATCCACGGCTGGTCCGTGGACTGGACTACTACTCGCGCACCGTGTTCGAGTGTATAACCGACGAGTTGGGCGCGCAGGGCACGGTGTGTGCGGGTGGGCGTTACGACGGGCTGGTGGAAGCCCAGGGCGGCAAGCCGACACCGGCCCTGGGGTTCGCGATGGGCATCGACCGACTGGTCGAACTGACCCAGGTCCAGGGCCGTGAAGCGCCGAACGAAGATGCCGCGGTCTACCTGGTGCTGGCCGGCTCCGGTGCGCAGCGGGCCGGGCTGGTGCTGGCCGAGCAATTGCGGGAAGCGCTTCCCCGAACCCGGATCGAATGCAATCTGGGTGGCGGCAGCTTCAAGGCCCAGTTCAAGCGGGCGGACCGCAGCGGGGCGCGCTATGCAGTGGTCATCGGCGAGGATGAGCTCGCGGCGAGCAAGGCGACGGTCAAACCGCTGCGCAGCACGGCGGACCAGGCCACGGTTCCACTGTCGGAACTCGGCGGCTGGCTCCGCGACAGACTGGCGGAGCCTCCGGTCAAGACGTAGACCACAACCCGCAGCGGCTTACTTGAGCGTCGCGTTGGGCTATCATTACGAACTTTTGTCGATTCCCATTTGAAACCCTATGGCAAACGAACATCTCGACGATTATGAACAGGCGGAGGCGGTCAAGAAGTGGCTCCGCGAGAACGGCGGCGCCATCGTCATGGGCGTGGCGATCGGGCTGGGGGGCCTCTATGGATGGCAATACTTCCAGAGCTACCAGGTAGAACAGAAATACGAGGCGGCCGCAGGCTACGCCGCCCTGGTTGCCAACCTGGAGCAGGATCAGCCGGCACCAGGCGCCCTGGATGAGTTCCGGAATGCCTACGGCAGCGACAGCTATGCGGCGCTGGCCGGACTTCAGTTGGCGCAGGATGCGGTAGAGGCCGGCGACCTGGATCAAGCCATCGAAATCCTTCGGCGGACCACCGAGTTCGCTGAACCCGAACCCATGCGGAACATTGCCGGGTTGCGGCTGGCGCGGGTGCAGCTTGCGGCGGGCCGACATGCCGAGGCGCTCGCCAGCATCGATCGTTGGGGTACCGGAAAGTTCGAGGCCCTGGGCGCGGAGATCCGTGGCGACGTCCTCTATGCCCAGGGTGATCGGGCGGGTGCGCGGGAGGCCTACCAGTTCGCCCTGAACAACCTGGAAGCCGGGGGTGATCGAAACCTCCTGCAGATGAAGATCGACGATCTCACGGCTGCGGCCGAAGGTGATGCCACGTGAGGTGGATGGGTAGATTGCCGGCGGCACTCGCCGTTCTGCTTCTCGCGGGTTGCTCGATGTTCGGGGGCGATGACGAGGAACTGCAGCCGTCACCCCTCGTGGATTTTTCTCCGACCGTCAACGTGAAGGAGATCTGGCGGGTGTCCGTTGGTGATGGCGCCGAGCTGCCCATGCGCGGGCTCAGGCCGGCCTACGCAGAGGGCACGGTATACGCTGCGGCCGCCGATGGCCGGATCAAGGCCATCGAACTCGAGACCGGCAAGGTGAGTTGGACCGTCGACCTGGAGCTCCCGATCACCGCCGGTCCGGGACTCGGTGACGGCATTCTCGTCGTCGGTACCGCGGATGGGGCGGTCATCGCGCTGGAACGGGCCGGCGGCGCTCAGCGCTGGCGCGCCGAAGTTTCCTCGGAAGTGCTGGCTCCGCCGGCAATCGACACGGGTATGACCGTCGTGCGGGCCCAGGATGGGCGCGTATTCGGCTTTCGGTCGGAGGATGGGAGCCGGGCCTGGGTCTATGACCAGAGCGTGCCGCTTTTGACTCTGCGCGGTAGCAGCCCGCCCCTGATCCGGGGCGGATTCGTCTACCTCGGCTTCGACAACGGCAAGGTAGCGAGCCTGAGGCTCTCCGATGGCGCGGTGCGCTGGGAGGAAACAGTCGCGGTTCCGCAGGGTCGAACCGAACTGGAGCGCATTGTGGACATCGACGGGCCTATGGCGGTAGTGGCCTCGGATCTCTACGCCGTCAGTTTCCAGGGCCTGTTGGCGGCCATTACCGCGGATGCGGGCCGGCTGCTCTGGGTCAAGGACATGTCGTCTTTTACCGGACTGGCGGTAGCGCGCACGCAGCTGTTCGTCAGTGATGCCGATGATTCGGTCTGGGCCCTGGACCGCCTCAGTGGCGGCACCTTGTGGCGCCAGGATCGCCTCGCGCGGCGGAGCCTGAGCGCGCCGGCGGCCCACGGGGAATACGTGGTCGTTGGGGATTTCGAGGGCTATCTGCACTGGTTGGAGGAAGACACGGGCGAGTTCGTGGCGCGCGCCCGGGCCGGCGGTTCCGCCGTCACTGCCCAACCATTGGCGCTTGGCCCCATTCTCGTCGTCCAGACCCAGGGCGGACGGGTCGTTGCCTATCGGCTCGGCAGCAGCTAGCCCGAATCAACCATGCTACCCGTTGTCGCCCTGGTCGGACGTCCAAACGTCGGCAAGTCGACCCTGTTCAATGCGCTGACGCGAACCCGTGATGCGCTGGTTGCCGATTTCGAGGGCTTGACCCGTGATCGCCGCTACGGCGTTGCCCAGGTCGAGGCGGGCGCGTTCGCCGTGGTGGATACGGGCGGCCTTACGGGCGCGAGCGAGGGGCTGGAAGCGCTCGCCGAGGCGCAGGTGCGCGCGGCCATCGAGGAAGCCGACCTGTTGCTTTTCATGGTGGACGGCCGAGCCGGCCTGGGTCCCGAAGATGAACGGATCGCCCGTGACCTGCGGGCAACCGGAAAGCCCGTGATGGTGGTCGTCAACAAGGTCGACGGGATCGACGAAAATGCCGCGCTGGCTGATTTCTTCGCCCTGGGCTTCGAAGCGGTTGTGCCTATTGCGGCCGCCCACCGGCGGGGGATGGGTGCTCTGACCGAGCGGATCCTCAAAGTTCTTCCCGTCACCGGTGAGGCACCAGAGGAAGGGCATCCGGGAATCCGCGTTGCCTTGCTGGGACGTCCCAATGTCGGAAAATCGACCCTGATCAACCGCTTCCTCGGCGAGCAGCGGGTGGTCGCCTACGATCAACCGGGTACAACCCGGGATACGGTGGAGATCCCCTGGAGACGAGGGGATCAGGATTTTGTCCTGCTCGATACGGCCGGGGTCAGGCGCCGGTCCCGCACCACCGAGGCCATCGAGAAGTTCAGCGTGCTCAAGGCCCTGGATGCCATCCAGCAGGCGCATGTGGTGGTGGTCCTCATGGATGCCCGGGACGGGGTGGTGGAGCAGGACGTCACCCTGCTGGGACACGTGCTGGATGCCGGGCGCGCGCTGGTCGTTGCGGTCAACAAGTGGGACGGCCTGGAAACCGAGCAACGTGACCGGGTGCGCACGGAACTGGATCGCCGCCTCACTTTTCTTCCGTTCGCGGAGCTGCGATTCATCTCGGCGCGCCATGGTACGGGGGTCGGCGAACTGGTCGACGCCATTACCGCTGCCTATGAGTCATCGCGCCAGGAACTCAGTACTTCGGCCCTGACTGAAGTGCTCCTGGCGGCCTATGCTGCCCACCAGCCACCCATGGTTCGCGGCCGCACCGCAAAACTCCGCTATGCGCACCTCGGCGGTCATGATCCGCTGACGATCATCGTCCACGGCAATCGGGTCGATACGGTGCCGGAGAGCTACAAGCGTTTCCTGGCCAATCGTTTTCGGGAAGCCTTTGATCTCGTCGGCACGCCGCTGCAGATCTACTTCCGCAGCAGCGACAACCCCTATGCGGGGAAGAAGAACCGCCTTTCCGGCCGCCAACAGGAGAAACGCCGGCGTCTGATTCGCCACGTAAAGCGCCGCAAACGGTAAGCGAGAATCGGCCGGACTGGGAATTTGTGCGGAAGTGCTTACAATCGGGGGCTGGTCGTGCCGGCGCGAACTGTGGCACGCAGATTAAGGAACCCCGATGGACTCGCCAAGCAAAGTCAAGCTCACCAGCCTTTACCAGCCGGATACGAGCAAGCCTGACCGCAGTTCGAAAGTTGCCAGCCTGAGACGTTTCAAGTCCTGGGTCGAGTCGCTGCCGCTGGGCAACATGACCGCCGCAGGAAACCAGCTCCTGGGCGCGCTGAAGGAGCTGAATCAGAGCGATGTCGCGGGCAAGAACCGGGCAGAGATCCTGGACCGCATCATCGAGCCGGTGCTCACGGTCGTTGGCGTACTGGACAAGCACTTCCTGGACACGACCTTCCCGCTGAGCGAGAAATCGGACCGGATCGGCCGGGTCGCGGTCGAGTTTTTTCACGAGATCGCACTGGGCTATCGACTGGCTGCGCAATCGCTGATCGGCGGCGGTGATTCTATCGGCATGCTCAGCAAGCGAAACGTCGTTCGCTATCTGCATCATTCCATGGCCGCCCGCGAACAGATGCTCTACCGCCTCGCGTTGCTTTACCAGATGGCACCCCGCCAGGTGTGGCGCGAGATCAATACCCTGTATGTCTTCGCACACCAGCACGGTCTCCATGGAAAGAGCCTCAATACGTCCCTGAGCCTGGGCGGGCCCGGATCGCTCGAAGACCTGTACCTTCGGGCCAGCATCATGGGGATCAGCGATCCAACGCGCCTGAGCCAGCGAGGAATCCGTGCCCTGGCCCAGGCGGTAGCCCTCTGGGCCCGGCGATCGTCGGTGGCGACGCGCGTGGAACTGCGGGGTACGGAACCGGGCCTGTTCATCGTGGATCCGGGCTCGGACCAGCCGCCGTTGCTGTTGGGCGAGGAAGACGTGCCGGCACAGTTCGACTTCGTGCTCGACATGCGACCGCTGCGCAACTGGCTGCAGGAGGTCCAGGATACGGCATCCGAGGACGACAGCGAGCTGTCGTTCCGGGACGTCGATGACCAGCCGTTCATCATCGACCGGCAGCTCATCATTCAGCTCATCTCCACCTGGGGCATCCGCCGCGAGCGGGACTTCCAGCGGATGGAGGCCAAGCACGAGGTCGACCTTCTGGTCGGCCTGAATTCGGCGCATTTTTTCATCGCCGGCGAATGCCCGTTCGCGCGCTTTCTGAGAGAGTATGGCGACAAGCGTTTTGCGACCGCGGCCGCCCGCGAAAGGGCCCGCTTTGCGCGCCGGGAAACCGGTGCGCGTCCGATCGTCTACCGGGCGCATGTGCTCAACCAGAGCCTCGGCGGCTACCGGCTGCGCATCACCGAAACCAACAAGATGGCTTTACGCGTCGGCGAGTTGGTTGGTCTGTGCCCGGCGGCGCTGGCTGACGACGATCCGGTCTGGATGGTCGGCATCATTCGCTGGCTCCACGCCATCGACGTGCGCGAGATCGAGCTGGGCATCGCCGTGATCGGCCAGCGCAGTCGCCCGGGCGGTCTGCTGACGGGTGACGAGCAGAAGCCACCGGTCCGCGCGCTGGTTTGCGAGCCGTTCCGCGCCGACATGGGGCAAAGACCTTTTCTCGTCGTTCCCTCGAGCGTCACGATTCGCGGCGAGCCGGCCCTTTGCGTTGCGGAAACGGGTCGCGCCCAGGTGCTGGGGGTGGGCCTGGAAGATCAGATCGAGAAGACCTCGGAGATCGCGCGCTACCTCTTCAGCGAGGTGGCCCGTCGGGAAGAGTCCGAGGAGTCGGCCGAGGCGTAGAGCGGCGTCCGCTAGTCGCGGATCTTCAGGTCCGGCTTTTCGTTGAGCGTGCCGTCCTGTTCGATGATCGCGAAAGCCTGGCGGCTCCCGTCGAACACCACGGGGATGGGTTTCTGGAACAGGGGGCGCCGAATGAATTTGAGCTCCCAACCGAAGGTTTCGATATTGCGCAGCGTGGTGAGCTGGGAATCATTCAGCTCCTTCTCCATCTGGGAAGTCTTCGTGGGCTGTTTGCTGCGTCGGTCGTCGGCACTCATCAGAAGAAGAAGGCTGTTCTGCAGATACCCTGCATAGCTTAAATCAAAGCGCGCCCAAAACCCATGGGCAGGGTCATTTCACGGTATTTTTACACCCGGATCGGCACAAGCACGAACAATTGAAGGGAGATTTTGCGATGACTCCGAGCGTCGGAATCAGTGGCATGGCGGTCTACGTACCGCCCTATCGGGTCAACCTCCGGGACTGGGCCGAGTGGACCGGCAATTCCTGGGAGAAGATCAGCGCAGTGGTCGGACACAGCTTTCGCATGCGGGGCCCCACGGAAAACGTCTACACGATGGCTGCGGCCGCCGTCCTGCGTCTGATCGAACAATATGAGATTGACCCCGAGAAAGTGCGCTACCTGGCGCTCGGCACCGAATCGAGTACGGACAACTCCGCCGGTGCGGTTGTGGTCAAGGGCCTGGTCAACCGGGCACTGGTCGCCCAGGGCAAGGATCCCATTACACGCTATTGCGAGGTCCCCGAATACAAGCACGCCTGCCTGGGGGGCGTTTACGGAATCAAGAACGCGGCCCGGTTTCTTGCCCTGGAACACAGCGACAGCGTGGCGATCGTGGTGAGCTCTGATGTCGCCGAATACTCCCGGGGGAGCAGCGGAGAGCCGACCCAGGGGGCCGGCGCCGTGGCGGTGTTGCTGGAAAAGGACCCGAGGCTGCTCGAGCTGCAGCTCCAGTTTGCGGGTAGCGCGTCCGATTATCGGGAGGTCGATTTCCGCAAGCCTCTGGCGCGCATCGTCGGCGAGCGGCAACGCATTCACGGCCAGATTCGAGACTTTCCCGTGTTCAACGGGAAATTCTCCACCAGCTGCTACCTGGATGCATCGCTGCATGCCGTGCGCGACATGCTCAATCGGCGCACGCGTTACGCCGCGGGCTACCTGCGGCAGCTGCGAGCGGCATTTTTCCATCGCCCCTACCGCCGGATGCCCGAGAATGCGCTGCTGCTGATCTATCTCCTCAATCTCGCCAATGGTTCCCGCGCCGATCGCGAGGAATTTGCCAGGATTGCCGAGAGTACCGGGATCGATCCCGCAGAAGCGGGACGCGAGCTGCGGGAAACGCCCGACCTGGAATCCCTGGTGCGGGAAAGGAAGCTGAGCGCAGAGATCTATCCGGCTGCCATGCCCGTGGTCAAGGCATTCCGCAAGTCGGAGGCCGGGCAGGAAATGCTCGAGCGTTGCTTCGGTCTCGGCGCCGAAAAGATGATGGATATCGGTAACTTGTACACGGCGGCGCTACCGGCGTGGGTCGCCGCGGGCATGGAAGACGCACTGGAGCGCTCGGTCGACCTGGACGAGGCGGAAATTCTGCTCATGGGTTATGGCAGCGGCGATGCGGCCGAGGCGATTCCGGCGCGCGTCGCCCTGGAATGGCGGGTCGCAGCCAAAAAGATCGGCTTCTCGAAGGCTCTGGAAGGTGGAATCGACCTGACTCAGGCTCAATATGCCGACCTGCACGATCACGGCGAAGCGGAAGGACTGAAGTCCAGTCCGCGTCAGCTCTTCGAGCTTGAACGGATCGGCGGACAGCGGGACGGTGACTTCGCCGATTTCGGTGTCGAATACTACCGACTTGCCGAAGCCCTGCGCGGAGACGCTCAAGCCCCCATCCGCCAGTCCGGCTAATTGCTGGCAGCGACGACGTCGAAGGGCAAGCAGATCCGACGTGTCTCGGACTCGAAGGGGAAGGTCCGGTGGAAGAAATAGGAGGGAAAGAGGATCGTCAGCCCCGGCGAGGGCTGGATTAGTCTCTTCTCCGGCGGATCCAGGTAACGGTAGCTGTCGTCGCCGCGCCCGATCTCGATCCATCCTGCCGGCCGGTTTTCCTCGTTGGCGATCTCCGGAGGCACCTGGAGGTAGTAAACGCCGCTCGCGAAGGCTCGGGGGTGGCAGTGCGGATCCTCGTAACCGCCGGATTGCTGGACGTTGCCCCAGACTTTGATTTGCCAGCGCTCTGGCAGGTGCGTGGCCCATGGATGGTCGTCGCCCCGGGTGCAGGCCTGCAGATGCTGAGAGACCCGGTGCTCCAGGAGGTCGTGCAGCTTTCCGAACGCCGAATTCGCGGTCCATTTCAGCTCGTTCGTGATGAACCCCTTGCGCGTGGTGTAGAGGTTCTGGTTCGTGTTCTTCAGCGGGCTTGCCGCTTCCACCACCTCGACCAGTCCAGGGCCCAGTGCCTGGTCATCGACTGTCGGAGACCACTGGCCGAACAGTCGCTCGAAATCGAGCAGCCGGCGCACCACCTCGTCGCGACCGGTGGCAATCGCACTGAAGGTCAGGTTGGCGAGTGCCATCGTTTGGCCGGGGTGCTCACGTACGTGCCGCTGCGCCACCTCGAATGCCTCGTCGTCACGTTCCGTTGCGATCAGCGCGAGGGCCAGATTCGTCAGCGCCTGCTGGTGCGCCGGCTCGCGTTTCAGCGCTTCCTGGTAGGCAGCGATGGCCTCACCGTGCCGCCCCAGCAGGTGAAGCACCGAGCCCAGGCGGAAGTGCAGCAGCGCCAGTTCCGGCTTGCGGCGGATCGCCTCCCGGTAAGCGGCTGCAGATCCGGGCAAATCGTCACTGTACTGGAGCGCGATCCCGAGAAAGTGATGGACGCCGGGGTAGGTTGGAGAACGCTCGAGGACCGCCCGGTAGCTCGATGCCGCTTCGTGGAACATGCGGGTGGCGCGATAGGCGTTCCCAAGCAGGAAATGCGCGTCGACCGCATCGGGCCGGCGCCGTATCACGTCGCGCAGGGTCTCTATTGCCTGGCGGTACTGGCGACCGGCGAGCATCACGTTCGCCTTGCCTATCAGCAAATCGGAGTCGAACGGTTGGAGTGCGAGTGCCTGCTCCAGCAATCGGCCGGCCTGCTGGATCTCGCCACTTGCGACCAGCGCCTCGGAGCGGCGGCGGATCTCCCGCGGCTTCACGATGAGGACTCCGCGTCCACGCGCTCGAGCTTCATGGCGAAGGTATAGCGCGGCTTGAAGCAGATTCGGTTTGGCGGCCGCCCGCAGTGCTTGATCGATCCATCGAACAGCACGACCCGCCCGGGCCTGGGACTGACCACGAATTCCGCGTCGTCCCGGTCGTTGAAAAACAGGGTTTCACCGCCCCATTCGAGGTCCCAGTCATCGGCAATGAACCACAGCGCGGTGACCTCCCGGGCTCCCGGCTCACAATCGGTATGGGTGAACAGCATGTCGCCGTAGGAAGCATAGTTGGTATAGGCCCTGTACAAACGGTATCGCGAGCCGTCGCTGCAAAACGGCTGGGCGGCCAGGATGGTTGCCTTGAACAGGGGGAGCTGCTGCGCTGCTTCGACGGTCATGTTGCGAGCCCAGTGGCGGTACTGCTCCGTATCAGGCCGCGCGATCTCGTTGCGGACGAAGCTGTTGCGGTCCAGCGCGTCCTTGATCTGGACGATGATGTCGTGGGGCACCAGGTCGTCGTAGACATAGATGGCGCGACCGTCAACGGTTCCGTGTCGGGTGGGTTTTGCAGGGTTCATCGGGCATACACCTTGTCACGCATCCACAGCGTCGCGATCCACTTTTCACCGCTTGTCACCGGCAGGCTGGCGTGCAGCGATTCCTCGTCCGGGCGTCCATCCGGAAGCGTGTTCTGGAACATCAGTACGCGACCCTGGCGGGGTGCAACCTTGACTTCGCGACGCACGAATTCCGTTTCACCGCCTTCGGCCACATCGGTCAGATAGGAGAAGATCGTGACCTGGCGCTGTCCGAAGCGTTCCAGCTCCCGGCCTGCCTCGCCGGAGCGCGGGTCGATGAAGTCCCAGTGCGACTTGTACTCCTGGCCCGGTTCATAGCGAAGCAGTGCGAAGGGCTCGGCATGCTCGACGGGAAGGTGCGTCTGGGCGGCAAGACGGCGCTTGATGTTGAGAATGACGAAGTCTTCGTCGGTGGGGTGGAAACTGCACCCGAAGCTGGTGCGCATCTCGTTGTGCACCGGCTCACCGGTTTCGGGATGGACCGTGTGCGACGGTCGCAGCAGCGGTGCGGCGGCTTCCATGAGGTATTCGCATTCCCACGCGGCGAGCATATGGTCCCAGACGGTGACGCGCTCGTCGCCGGTCGGATGCTGGGGCGGGGGCAGGGTGGATTCGAGGGCCGGCATGGGGAGGGTTGCGGCGTCCAGGTCCGATGTGCCGTCGGGCGCCTGGTCGTCGCCTCCAAGAGGCTCAAAGCGCTTTCGACAGTAGCTGCCGTTCGCCGCCGCACGGGTGGCCCAGGCTCGGGCCATTCGGGAATCGGCCGGTCCGCCGACCCCGTCGGCCCAAAGGCGGGCCAGCAGGCTCTGGGCAATTCGGTCGTCCTGGTGCGCCGCCAGACTCAGGATGCCACGCCCGGTCTCGGGATCGGTGGCCAGGTGAAGCACGCCCAGTTCTCGCTGGGCACCGGGGTGTCCACTGCGCGCGGCCTCGAGCAGATCGGGAAAAACCTCTTCGGGAGGCGTGCCTCTTCGAAAGGCCATCAGGGCCAGTTGGTAGCGACCTTCCGGGTCGCCGGCCGCGGCTGCCGATTCGAAGTGGCGTCGGGCCTCGGCGGCGTCCGGGGAAAGGCCCAGGCCGCGCAGTTCCAGCAGGCCCAGCTGCGACCAGGCCCGCGCGTGCCCGTTGCGGGCAGCCCGGCCAAACCAGCGGCGGGCGCGACCAAATTCCTGCTGATCGATGTAATGCTGGGCCAGATCGTACTGGGCAGCGGGACTGCCGCCCTGGGCTTGGTCCAATAATTGCTCGAACGCCTGATCGCTCACTCGTTGCCCCGTACGCGACGGTCCTTGATCCAGGCATTGAAGGCCACGGTGATTCGTGTGCCCTGACCGGTGAACGGCGCGACCTCATGCATGAGAAAGGAGGGGAAGATGACCAGCTGGCCCGGGCGGAACTTGTAATTGCGCATGCCGGGTTCGTAGGGGGCGGTGAGGTGATTGTTCCCGGCATCCATATACATGGTCACGGACATCCGGGGATCATGAAACCTCAGGACGCCGCTGTCCTGGTTGTCGGGATCGTCATCTCCGGCATCGACACAGTAAACGCCCGACCAGGAGGCCATCGGGTGGTTGTGCGTGCCCATGTACCCGCCGGGACGGGTGATGTGGAACCAGGCATGATTGAAGATCTTCATGTGCGCCAGATCTTCGCGCTCGTACCCGTTGACCTGCATCAGGGTCAGGCCGAGGCTCTCGAAGCAGAACGCCTTGAGCTTCTGGACGCAGTTTTCCGGCCAGTTGAAGAGTCCGAACTCGCTCTCGAAGACGCCGACCTTGAGGGTCAGCGTCGGGTACTCTTCCTGGTATTTTCTGCCCTCCCCTTCACGGGCGAGGAACAGCGTCTTCAGTTCCGTATTCAGGGTTTCGCAGTTGGGCAGGTGTCGGACCCCGAACGGAGTGGCGAAACCGGGCGAAATCAGGATTTCGGACATGCACTGGCTCCGGGGCAAAAGCCCAAATATTGGGTTCGAAGGTCAGCGTTTGCAACCCCAGGTCCGTTGCCGGACCGGGAGAATCAGAGGTCCTGCTGGTAGCGGACGTAGGGCACCCGGCCGAGAAAATCGTCGGATTGCAGCGCATTCGGTGCCGGGGCGCGCTCATCGAGGAAATTGCGGGCACCGACGCTCAGGCTGGCATTCCAGGGTGTTCGCCAGGCGATATTGATGTCGAACGAATTCCAGCCGCCCGTTCCGTCGGTGAGCAGTGGCTGGGTGTAGCGACCGGTCAGATCGCCGCGGAAAGCGCCCAGCTGCCATCCAAGCCCCAACTCGGCGCTGCCGTGCGGATCGATGAGGGCAGACTCACTGCGGAAGGCGCCGTCCTGCGAGCGGCTCAGCTGCAGACCGAGCTCCAGGTCGCCCCAGGACTGGGTATCCAGTCGGCAGATGAGGCTCAGGTCTTCGCTGAAACTGAAGCCGTCCCCGGGGAGCTGACCGGAGGTCGCGGCCAGGCCACTTTGCAGGGTCGGCGCATTGCGGTAGTTCAGCGAGAGTGAGAGACCGTCGAGCGGCTTCCAATGCGCACCGACCGTAAAACCGACATCCCGCTCGCCTCGCTGGTCGTACAGGGCACAGCCATCCGACAGCGGGGCCGGGCAGGGTGACGCCGCCTTCTGCGACATCTCCGCCTGCACGGCGAAGCCGGTTACCGGTGACCAGATCGTTCCGGAGGTGAGGATCTCGGGGGTTCCGGGCAGCGCGTAATTGCTGGAGCCCACATAGAGTTCGAGGCCGGGGGCCGGGGTCGTCGCCGTCGACTTCGATTCGACGAGGAGGAAAGAGGGTGGTTCGGTTTGAGCAGCCGCGGCGCTCCAGCCGAAAACTGTCAGCAGAAGCAGGGACAGCAAGGCATTTCTTATTGTCGTTTTCATTTGCCCGTTGCCATTGGAGTGGGAGTCGTCATCCAGGGGTTAGACTGGGTTTCCTCTGATCAGTTCTGATAAATTTTCGCTAGTTAATTGAATCTTAGCAAAAAGTCGAGAAAAAAGAAGCCTGAACTGATTCAGAATGTGCGCGTTTGGTCGCAGGAACGAACGCAACCGAGGATTTGCCACTCTGAAGTCATGACGGGCAGGCCACGCGGCCATGCTTGTAACCAAAGCGGCCCGGGAGACGTCTTAGGGTTGAAGGCGGCGGAAAGGACCGCAGCGCAACGCACACAGGAGACGGCAATGAAACGGATGAAATATGGCTCCAGGGCATTGAGGCTCTTCCGGGCAGCGGCGTTTGCGATGATCTCCGTCGGCGGGCTGGCGACCGGATTGGGTCTGACGACCTACACCGTGTCCAAAGCCAACGAGATGATGTTCGGGCCGGTTCCGATCGCGCAGGCTGCATCGGCACCCGAACAGTGTCTGCTCGACTGACCGCTATTGGCGGGTGTTCGGCGTTTCGCCTACCGGGAGGGTGGAGTTGAGGATCTGTCCCAGGTCCACGGCGTCGAAGCGGTAGAGTTCATTGCAGAACTGGCAGTTGACGTCGATGGCCCCGCGCGCATCGGTGGCCTGTTCCAGGTCTTCCTCACCGAGCGCTCGCAGGACCTGCACGACCCGTTCCCGATTGCACCGGCAGCCGAAAGCCAGAGGCTGCACCGGGTCCACGCGCACGGCTTCGCGGTGAAACAGGCGGCGAAGGATTTCCTCTCCCTCGAGTGCCAGCAACTCTTCCCCGGTCAGCGTTTCCGCGAGGATGCTCAGGCGGTTCCAGCCGTCGGCATCCTCCATTTCACCGGGCAGGCGCTGCAACAGTAGACCGCCGGCCGAGCTGCCGTCGGCAGCCAGCTTGATCCGACTCGGGAGCTGTTCGGACCGATCGAAGTAACCCTCGAGCGCGGCGCCGAGACAATCTCCCGAGAGCTCCACAATGCCCTGATAACGGGTCTGCGAGTGGGCCTGTTCCATATTGATGGCCAGCACCGAGTTCGCCACCAGATCCCTGAAGGCAGACGGTGATGTCTCATTTTCAGCAGTGTAGTCGACAATGCCGCGGACCGTCCCCTGGTCCGTGCACTGTGCCAGCAAGAGGTTGACCGGACCGGAGCCGCCCTGCAGCTGCAGGGCAATCTGTCCCTTGAGCTTGACGTTGCTGAACATCAGTGCGCTGGCAGCGAGCGCTTCCCCCAGCAGTCCGGCCGGGGCCTCCGGCGCCGGATTGCGCCTTCGAACCTGTTGCCAGGCCT
>JAWVZU010000023.1:0-23179 GCA_033722075.1 Lysobacterales bacterium | reverse complement strand
CTGCCGATGGCCGCATCGCTGGCCTTCGGGATCCTCTTTGCCACGGTGATCACGCTGTTCCTCATCCCGGTGCTCTATTGCATCCTCGAGGATTTCAAGCGGCTGGCCGGGTTGCACGATACGGATGAGAAAGCCCCCTCGGAAAGGAGCGAATACGCGGCGACCTGAGCTGGGCTCAGGCGGACAGCGAAAGCTCGCGCGCCGCCGGGAGGCGCTCGAGGTCCCAGGCTGTCCCGGCCCAGTTCCAGAACGCATCCACCGTGCGGCGGGCGTTCCCTGGTGGTTCCACCTGCCCGAGAAACCGCCAGGCGGCGAGCAGCGCCGGAAGGGGGTCGCTGCTGTCGATGGCCTGGGCCGACCACTGCTTGCTCAGCTTGCGTCCGTCCGGCCCGAGGACGATGGGGTGATGGAGGTAGTGGATCGGCGCCAGACCCAGTAGCCGCTGGAGATGAATCTGGCGAGCCGTCGAATCGAGCAGGTCACAGCCGCGGACGACCTCCGTGATTCCCTGAAAGGCATCGTCGACGACGACCGCCAGCTGATAGGCGAAATAGCTGTCGGCCCGGCGGATGACGAAGGGGCCGCTGGTTTCGCCCAGGGACTCGGTCATCGCCCCCTGCGCCCGGTCGTCGAAGGTGATGGGCGCCTGCGAGACGCGTAGGCGTACGGACCGCGGCTTTTTCCCCGAGGGGAGGCCGTTGGCACAGGTCCCCGGATACACGCCCGTAGCGGGCAGGTCGCGGCGCGTGCAGCCGCAGTGGAAAGCCTCTTTGCGATCCAGCAGGTCTTGCAGAGCCTGAGCGTAGGCTTCCTGGCGTTGCGACTGATAAAGCACCGGTTCGTCGCTGGTCATCCCGTAGGCCGCCAGCTGGCTGAGGATCCGGTCGGCGGATCCGGCGACTTCGCGGGGCGGGTCCAGGTCCTCGATGCGGACCAGCCAGATCCCGTCAGCTGCACGCGCCGCAGCGTGGCTGGCGACTGCCGAGACCAGGGAACCGAAATGCAGGTCGCCGGTGGGCGACGGCGCAAAACGCCCGCGGTAGGCCTTCATGCGTCAGATTCTTGCCGGGTCGCCCACAGGCCCGTCGCGCCGGCGACGGCCGCCGGCATGACCAGAAAATTGACGAAGGGAACCAGCGTGGCTGCGAGTGTGGCGAGTCCGAAGCCGAGGGTCAGTCCACGATTGCGACGCAGCCAGGCGCGCTTGTCGGCGAAATCCAGGCCCTCCAGCTCGAGCGGATGATCAAGGTACTCCATGGCCAGCATCCATGCGCTGAGCAGGGTCCAGATCAGCGGCGTGAGGAGGGTGGTGAGAGGAAACAGCCATAGCGCCAGGGCCAGCAGGATCAGGACCGCGAAATAGACCCATTTCCGGAGTTCGCCGACGAGGGCACCCGCGATGCCGGCGGCCAGCGTTCGCTCCGGTAACCGGCCCGTCCAGCCTTGCCGTTGGGCCACGGCGATGGCCAGGCGCTCGTTGAACGGCGCCCCGATGAGATTGGCGAGCAGGGTAAAGGTGTAATACACGATCACCAGGACGGTCAGGGCGAACAGCGGCCAGAGCAGGTACTCCAGCCAGCCGGCCCAATTCGGAATGAGTCGCTCCATCAGCTCGCCGAAGTAGTTCCCGGCCAGAAAGATCACGGAGCCGAAGAGCACCGTATTCAGAGCGGCCGGGACGATCACGAAGCGGCGCAGGCCCGGTCGCAGGATCATGCGAAAACCGGACAGGAGCCCGGAGGCGCCCCGACCAAGATCAGCGAGCATGCGACTTTCCGCCTATTGATTCCCGAACGATTCGCCCGAATCTACAACGGGAGGTGAGTGTGCCGAATTTTGACTGAGGAGAGGGCATCCGATGCTGCGCCTGGCGCTATTCTTTGGAACCAACATTGCGGTGCTTGCGGTGATGAGCATCGTATTTCAAGTCCTGGGTCTGGAACAATGGCTGGCCCAGTCGGGGACGCAGCTGAACCTGACCGGTCTGCTCATCTTCTCGGCCGTGTTCGGAATGACCGGTTCGTTAATCTCGCTGGCCATGTCAAAGACCCTGGCCATCCGCGGGACCGGTGCCAAGGTGATCACTCAGCAGCCGCGTGGGCCGACCGAGCGCTGGCTGGTCAATACTGTCCGGCGTCAGGCCGAGGCGGCGGGTATCGGGATGCCAGACGTGGCCGTATTCGACGCGCCGGAGATGAACGCCTTCGCTACGGGCATGAGGCGTGACCACGCGCTTGTGGCAGTCAGCACGGGCCTTCTTCGAGGGATGCGAGAGGACGAGGTGGAGGCGGTTCTGGCGCACGAGGTCAGTCACGTGGCCAACGGCGACATGATCACGATGGGTCTGCTCCAGGGCGTGCTCAATACCTTCGTGATCTTCTTCTCCCGGATCATCGGTTTCGTGGTCGACCGGTTGGTGTTTCGCAATGAACGCGGTTATGGGCCGGGTTTCTGGATTGCGAGCATCTTCGCCCAGGTGGTGCTCGGCATTCTGGCGAGCATGATTGCAATGTGGTTCTCCCGCCGCCGGGAATTCCGTGCCGATGCCGGCGGTGCGGCGCTTGCGGGGCAACCGAAGATGGTTTCCGCGCTGCGGTCGCTGGCGCGGAGCTACGGGCAGTCCTCGCTGCCGGAATCGGTAGAAGCGTTCGGAATCAGTGGGCGCGTAGCCGGAGGACTGCAGCGCCTGCTGATGAGCCATCCGCCCTTGGAGGAGCGTATCGCGGCACTAGAAAAATCAGAAAAACAAAAATCTAGAAAGAAAAGCTGAAGTAATTTCTGATTAAGATGAGCGCCCCGGTTTCGGTGCTTCTGCCGGTCTACAACGGCGCCGGGACACTGGCCGAGTGTCTGGAAAGCATCCGTCATCAGACGTTTGAGGATTACCAGCTGCTCGTCGTGGACGACGGCTCCGAGGATGCGACGGTCAAGATCCTGCGCGAATTCTCGATTCGGGATGATCGCATCGAGGTGCTCTCGCCGGGTCGTATCGGGTTGGTTGCGGCCCTCAACCTTGGCCTCGAGGCCTGTCGCGGACGTTATGTGGCGCGGATGGACGCCGACGACCGCATGGCCCCGACCCGCTTGGCGAGGCAATACGAGTTGCTGGAAACGAATCCGGATCTGGCGCTGGCCGGCACACGGGTCGAACACGCCGGGCCGATGGCGCCAAGGGCAGGTTATCGGGAATATCTGCGCTGGCAGAATCGGCTGGTCGATCCTGAAGCCATTACCGCTGAGCTTTTCGTCGAGTGTCCCATTGCGCACCCGAGCATGATGTTCCGCAGGGAGACTGTGTGTTCCGCCGGCGGCTATCGGGAGGGCCCGTTTCCCGAGGACTACGAGCTGGTCCTGCGTCTCTGGCGCTCAGGGGCGCGCTTCGGAAAGGTCCCGGAGACGCTGCTGGCGTGGTCGGATCGCCCCGACCGGACTTCCCGCACCGATGGGCGCTATTCCCGTGCCGCGTTCGACCGCCTGCGCAGCCGCTTCCTTGCGGTGGATCCACGGGTACGGTCGGCGGGGAGCCTGGTGATCTGGGGTGCCGGACGATCGCGGACCCGGACCCGCCTGCTGGTGGAGCAGGGCATCGACTTCCAGGTCTGGATCGACATCGATCCGCGGAAGGTGGGCCGGCGCCTGTGGGATCGCCCGATCCACCCCCCGGACTGGCTACTTGCCAACCGGGCGGATCTCGTGCTGGTCTACGTATCGACTCACGGTGCCCGTGAGGAGATCGGCGCCTTTCTGGACGGCGCCGGCTACGTGAACGGCCAGTCCTACCTGCTCGTGGGCTAGAGTACGCGAATCTCCACCCGTCGATTCTGCTGCCGTCCCTCGGCGGTCCTGTTGTCGGCGATCGGTTCACTCTCGCCCTTTCCGGATGCTTCCAGCCGCTCGCGTGCGATTCCGCGGTCGACCAGCCAGTCGACGATCGCCGCCGCCCGACGCTGCGAGAGAGTCATGTTGTAGGCGTCTGACGCCGTCGCGTCGGTATGACCCTCGATTGCGATATGGAAGTCCGGGCGCTGCTCCAGCGCCTCAAGCACCTGGTTCAGGACAGGCTCCGATTCGGGCCGCAGGCGTGCCGAATCCGTATCGAACTGGATGCCGTAGAGCGTCACCTCACCCTGTCGGTCGAGTTCGTCGGCAAGGCCGATGTCGTCGGTCACGAACCACGGATTACCGTCGTCGTCGAGGTAAAGCTGCTGCATTTCCTCGAGATTGAAGGGCCGTGATCCGATGCGCCCGAAGACGGCGATCTGGTTCCCGGTTTCGTCCACGGCCCGGTCACGTTCCAGGGCACGGGAAAGCGCCAGGGCCGGGTCGTCGGTCGGGTAGGTCGCGACCAGGCGCGGATTCGGTTCCGGACTGAACCCATAGAAATTCGGTTGCAGTTCCGGCGAGGTGAGCTGGACGATACGCAGTCCGTTGCGCCCATCAGCCACGTAGGCGAAGAGGGAAGCGTTGGTGGTCGCCACGGTCACGTCGCGGACGTCGTTGATCGCGCCGCCGCCGTTGAATTTCATGAACAGCTCCGGGTTGTCCGGGCGGGTCACGTCGATGATCGCGACCCCCTCGGATCCGGCCGCGACATAGGCGTAGGTCCGGGCGACATGGATGCGGTTCGCGCCGCTGAGGCGGACCATGGCGTCCGGCAGCACCACTGGCTGTTCCGGCTTGGTGATGTCGACCACCTGGAATCCGTCACGCGTCGCGGCATACAGATAGCGGAACTGGACTGCGGTCCCGCGGACCCCGGGCAGGTCGATCGTCGTCACATGGACCGGATTGAGCGGATCATCCATGTTCACCACGACGACGCCCCGATCGGTCGCGAAGTAGAACCAGTAGCCCGCGATGGTGAGATGGCGTACGCCGTTGAGCAGGCCGGCCGGGTTCCAGGTCAGGGCCCGGTCCAGGAAGTTGTTGCGCGGCTCACCGTCTGTCAGCGTCTGGAAATCAAAGGAGATTAGCCCTTCCTCCGCGTCCGTGATGTAGGCGTACTTGTAGAGCGGATGGAATGGCTGCTCCTGGTTGGTCACCCGCATCAACTCGCCCTCGTTCTTGGCGGGATTGATCGGCTGGGTCGTCGGCAACACGACGCAGGTAGCGTTCTTGCTCTCGATATGCGTGTCGTGACCCATGGGGCCGAAGGGGGCGGTGATGATCCGCTGGGAAAAACCCTTGTTGGCGACGCTGGCGATGTCGTAGACCTGGGTTCCCTTGGTGCCCTGGGCAACGAAGAGGTACTCGCCTCGGTGCTGGAGACAGTTCACGGCATCGCCGGTGCGATGCTTGTAGCCGTTTTCGAGAACCTGGCTGCGCCCCTGGTGTTCGTCGAACCACTTGGGGTAAGCGTACTTGTGCAGATAGCTGCCGATGACCGCCTGGGGTTCGTCCCACTCGGTCACCTGGACGCCATTGATCTGGTTTTCCGTTCCGACGTAGGCGATATAGCCCATGAAGTCGACGAACCTGTTACCCAGGAGAAGAAGCTGGGCCATGATGGCGTTGTTGTCGTTTTCTTCCGAGAGATGGCAATCGGTGCAGGTCTTGGTCTCGGTCTTGCGCGACGTGTGCGGAAAATGGGGCGCAAACGCCTGGGAGCTGAATCCGGCCGCCGAGATCGGTGGCTGCTGGATATAGATCTTCTCCCGGTTGGCGTTGGTCGACGACAGGACCAGTGCCGAACGGGAGGCGATCGGCGCAATCTTGCCGTGCTTGATTTCGCCATGCTTCCCGAGCTGGAACATCTGGTCGCGGGCGACCTGCGGGTTGTAGGTGGCGAAGCTGCGGGTCTTCTCCCGCTCGTAGTGGTGCGTCTCCGTTTTCCAGTTGGCCTGGATCGGCAGGTGGCAGCCGCCGCAGCTAGTCGTCCACGACGTGTGGCAGGTGTAGCAGAGCATGTTGTCGTACTTGTGTGCCCGGTCCGCTTCCTCGACGTGGGTGCCCCAGTCCTGGCTGGAGGTGTCGTTCGAAACCAGTTTCGCGCGGGCCGCCTTGGCGTTGTATTCAGCGTGAGCGGGGTCCACGAAGTCCTTCAGCAGGCTGACTTCCCATTCCATGCCGGGATTCACCAGTGAGCGCTGAATCAGCTTGCCGTTGATCCATTCGAAGCGGCGCTTGCCGTCGGGATTGCGCTTCAGGCTGAGGTCATGCCCGGCCGGCGGTGCCATCGGACCGGAGGTCAGCAATGTTGGATATTCATCTACCGTGCCGTGACAGTCGATGCACTTGATTTCGATTCCGGCCATGACTTCGCCGACGATATGGCCATTGCCGTGCGAATCCTGGTCGAAATGGCAGTCGACGCAATGCATGCCGACGTCCACGTGGATCGACGACATGTGAACGGTCTTCTCCCATTTCTCGGGATCGTCGTTGGCGACGATGTTGCCCTCGGCGTCCAGCAGGTTGCCCTTGCGGTCACGCTTTAGGATGGCCCGGAAATTCCAGCCATGGCCGTGGTAGTCGGCGAACTGGGTGTCGTCTAGCTCCGGGTTCATCTCCCAGACCTGCTCGAGGAAATCCAGGTCGCGCCATTTGCCGTGAACGACCGCTTCTTCCGGGTTGCGGTCCAGGATGGTGCGCGTTTCCGCGATCGGCGGGAAGCTCTGCTCTTCCGGCCACATGTGCGGCGCGTCCGATTCGTAGTCCCACATGGTGTAACCCAGGTAGGTATTCATGAACATGTTCGGCTGGTGCATGTGGCAGATCATGCACTGGCTGGTTGGAATCGCCCGGGTGAACTCGTGCTTCAGCGGATGACCCGGAATGTCACGCGGTATGGTCGGATCGGCAGTCTGGGTCAATCCCTTGTGGCCGAACTTGGCGTAGGGACCGGAATGGCGAGGATCGCGGTCATTGGCGTAGACCACGTGACACGATGAGCAACCCGAGTGGCGAAAATCGCCCGGGTTGTCGTTGGTGCCCATGAACCACATCAGTGGATCGTTGAGGCGCGTCTTGTGGATGTTGAGAACCGGTATGGCCACCCGGTTGCCGGTGGCCGGGCCGCGGTTGGACTGGCGAATGTCGGGTCGGCCGGGCTCCTCGAGACGCTGGATCTGACCGACGGAGCTGGGCAGTCCGGTTTCCGGGAACAGGTTGACGATGTTCCGTCCGCCCCGCTCGAAAACCCGAAAGACGTCGGCCGGCGGCACGGTATGCCAGCGCGGCAGGGGAAACAGCTGGGGCAGGATGCCGCGGGCCAGCATCTTCTCGTCCACTTCGACGGGATTCTTGATGCTCATGGCCTCGCCTTCGCGGGTATAGGCCTCGCCGAGGATATAGCGCTTGTACGGCAGAATGCCGTTGTTGTAGGACGCGCCGCCCCACAGCATGGCGCCGGTTGCCATGATGCTCCGCTTGGCCGCCCGGATGACCGGCAGGTGGCAGGCGCCGCAGGCCTCTTCCACGACCCGGTAGTCGGCCGGATTGGTGAAACGCACGAATTCCGGAGATTCCACGTTGAGGAGGGTGTAGCCGTCGCGCGGATTCGTGCTGGACGGGTATTTCCAGCTGTCCGGCAGCGTCGGCCGTACGTGAGCGCGGTCGATATAGCCCTGGTATTCCTCGCTGTACACCGGGGTCGGGTGCTCGTAGCGCAGCCGCCCGTATTCCTCGGAATAATTGATGGGCGCCAGCTCGGTCTGGTGCTCGTGCTCCATGTGGGGCGTTTCGGGTTCGCCCTCCCAGAAGACGCTGGCGTCGCCGCCGTGACAGTCCGTGCAACCGAGGACCACGGCCTCGGACGCGTGCATGGTCTTGCGGTCCGTGTCCGTGTGACAGGTCTGGCAGCCCGCGCTCTTGCGGTCAGCTTCTTCCCAGGATTGACCGACCGGTGCGGGCGGATAGACCGGGTAGTCGATATGCAAATGGGTTTCTTTCTCCGCTGCCCAGGCACCGGCCGCCCCAATCAGGAGCATGGCGAGGCCTGCCAAGGAAATGTAAGCCCTGCGGGTGGTTGTCATGATCGCCTTCCTCATCTGCCGCGCCGCCATCAGTAGGCAAACACGATGTTGGCCAGGACCGAGTACTGGTCATCGTCACCGAACAGCTTCTCGAAGCCGTCCCCGGGAAGCAGCCCGGCGGCCGACAGGCGCACGATGATGTTCTGGCTCATGAGCGGTCGCCAGATCCAGGAAACGGACGCGTCCAGACCGATCTCGGAATCGATGGGACCCTCGTTTCGTGCGACCTCCAGCGTGGAGGTGTCATCGAACCACATCTGGTTCAGGTTGACCGATACCCGATGCTGCGGTGCGATATCGAAGTCCGCGCCAATCCCCAGGAGCTTGATGCCGGGGTTGTCGAAGTTGGACTGGCCCAGTTCGCGGGACGAGCGCATGGATGGAAGCATGGCGTTTCGTCCGGCCAGGATGACCCCACCGCCCCCAACGAGCGGCACCGTCTGGCGGAACCAGTAGTTCGTGTCGGCTCCGGCAAAGATCGGGTTTTCGAAGATCGCGTCGTAACCGTTCGATTCGTCATCGAAGGGGTCATCGTCGCCGGTGGCATACATGGCGGAGATGCGCAGTCGGGTCCAGTCGAAGTCCATCCCGGCTTCCGCTGCAAAAAAGCCGGCTTCGATGTCCGTATCCCGATCGACGAATACGCCGGGGGTCTGTTCACCCAAGGCCAGGTAGGCCGAAGCCGTCAGGTTGAAGCGCCCGAAATGGCCGTCGCCGTTGAGGCCGAGGTAGGTGACGTCGTATTCCCGCGGCCGTTCGTTGCCCAGGGAGGCCGGACGGGCCAGGAAGCCATTCTCGTCAAAGAAGAACTCATCTTCGCGGTTGCGGTTGTGGACGATGGTCGCCTGGCTGAAGAAACCCAGCACGGGCCAGTCCTGGCGATAGACGTTGGCGATGAAGATATCATCGTCGCGGAACCCGTCCTCCACCGCGTTCAGGCCGCTGTTGGTGTCCTTCTCGACCCGGCGAAACCACGCCAGGTTGTACTGGTACTTGTTGTTGTCGCGGTTGCCGAACAGGCGCAAGCCGAACTGGTTGTCCTGGAACAGGAAGCCTCGGAAGTCGGTGGACATCGGCTGAATGCCGAAGCGGATCGAGTCGAAGTCATAGCGGTCCGACACGTCGCGGATATGGTAGTCGACGAACAGTTCCTGCACGGCGACGTGGTTGTCTTCCCGGCTGGTTTCGTCGAAACGCGGATCGATGTTCAGGAAGCGTCGCTCATCGACGTCCACCCGGTTGTAGTTGAACGCAAGCGTCAGACGATACTCGTAGGCGGGTGGCTTGAAGACCGTGCTGCCCTTGTAATAGACCGCCCCGAGGAGGAACGTCTGGGCGAAGATGTTCTGGTCGTTGTTGCCGAAGACGCCAAGGTCGCCGGCGTCGTTCGTCGACTGGATGCCGACCGGTGTCGGAATACTGCGGGGCTCGATGACCGTATCCGAGATGGCCAGCAGGTTGAGAAACCAATCGTCGTGGATCGGCTTGTCGGCCTTGTAGGTATTGACGTTGTAGGGATCCCAGATGTTCTCCGTCAGCCCCAGCGTCTCCATGATGCGCCAGCGATCGGGAATCGGGACGAAGCCGGCCGGATCGTCCGGTTTTGCGACGGCGGGCTCGACCCGCGCCGGGTCGATTTCGAATTCTCGTGGATCGCCCTCGTACACGTCCCGGCCCGGCCTGCGGCGCTGGATCTGCTCTTCGGCAGCCGCCACCGATTGACTCAGCAGGGGCGCCAGAGACAGGGTCGGACTGGCTATGGCGCTTTGCCAGCCGAGTCCGGCGCTCATGGCGGCGATCAGAAGCTTGCGAGAGATCTTCATGTTATTTCCCCTGACACACGTCTTGCTCGTTGCTGTCCAGGAATGGCGATTGTGGACACTGGACATAGCGCAGACGCGTTCCCTTGGGCGTGAGGTTGTCGGCGCGCATCTCGGGCGGCGCGTTGTTGATAGTGCCGAGGATCTGTCCGGCATTGTGCAGCCCGAGGAAAGAAATCATGTCATCCTGGTCGATCCCGTCACCGGAAACGCCGATGCCCCCGACCAGGGTGCTGCCGCGATAGATCGGGACGCTGCCCGGAAAGATCTGGATGCCGTTGCCGAGGCGCGCGAGTCCGGTGCAGTTGCGCGGTGCGTCCGTGTCGGCCAGGCCTGCTGCGAAGAGTACGTGCCCGACCACCCGGTTGAACACCAGGTCGAGCTGGAGTCCGACGTTGAACGGGCTCCACTGCTCGAAGGGCTTGCTGAATGGGCCATTTTCGGTGCCCACGATGCCGTCCGGGAAGAAAGGCCGGGAGAGGTTGCCGCCGGAGCGGTCGGCAAAAGCGAATGCGCCGTCCTCGAGCGCAGTCTGGGAGCCGAGAAAGTCCTTGGCTGCCTGGGCGTAGTCACCAATGCGGATGACTTCGCCGGTCACGTAGGTCACGTCGGCGGCGGACCTCAGATCCGCACCAGCGTTGGCGTTGGAGAAGAAGGAGGCGGTTCGCGCCTTCTGCAGCGAGACATCCAGACCGAACACGGGCGCATCGCGGGTGCGGGCGATGCCGAGGATGGCGCCGTTGCTGTCGACGACCGAGATGCTCACTCGGGCCTGCGAGCCTACCGGGCGGCGGATCTGCGCACGGGCCCGGTTGGCGATCTTCAGAGCCTCCTGGAGCAGGGTGCGCACCTCGTCTTCGGTAAGGGCATTCTCGCCGTCGGTTCCGGCGCGAGGCGCAAAACGGTTCTGGTTGTTCTCGTCCACCAGGACGAACGCATCCAGACCCGAGTAATCGGTGTCGTCCGCGCGAATGCCGGAAGCGGGCGTGCCGAAGGCGACGCCGGCACGGATGGTCCCGTCGAAATACCCGCGGACCGGGAGCAACGCCCCCGAGGATCCGTTGATGGAATCGAAGGAAGGTGCATTGGCCGGGTCCTGGGCGAGGTCCTTGGCGTCGACGTCCGCAAAGCGAAAGACCTTGCCTTCGACCGTGATCCGATTGGCGCGGCGATCGGCCGGAGCGCCGAAACCGTGGGTTCCCGCAACGGCGATCAGCTCGTCGATGTCCCGGTCGAAGTCGGTGAGGACCGGATCGAACGTGTACAGTCCGTCAGCCTCGACACCGATGCCCCCCACCGGGGCTCCTTCCAGATATAGCGGCATGCCGCCGGGATCGGCAGACAGGCCCAGCGGCGAGCGCTGCGGTCCCGGTTCTCCGGCGCGCTGGGCGAAGTCGGAGCACGGCAGCTGGGAGAACTGGACCCCGAACAAGGGTCCGCTGGGCTGGCCGATCTCGCCGGGATTGAAATGTTCCTGGACGATCTGTCCCGCGGTCCGGGTCGTGAACGCGTTCCCTTCGGACGTGAGATAACCCCCGGTCACGGCCTTGGCAATGGCGGCCAGCTGGGAGGGAATGATGTCGATGCCGTCCAGACCGGCATTGATGCCGCGTTTCGAGGTGATGGTGACTGCCTCGGGCGCGCCGTTCATGCGATACACCGCAAGCACGTTGCCGACGCGATCGGTCACGGCGATCGTCGCTGCCACGCCCTGGGCGGCGGCTTCGGCGGCAGCCTGGGCAATGATCTGCCGGACCTGGCTGGTGGACAGCCGGGATTCGGCGGTGGTGCAGAATCCATCGCAGCCGGCACTGCCGGCCGAGTCCGGCGGGGTGGTCGCGCCGGGTGGATCGGACCGGCTGCCGCCGTTACAGGCCGCCAGGGTCAGCGCGGTGGCCGCAATCATCCATCCAGTCTTCTGAAACATCGCCATTTCTTTCCCCTGCGCCTAACCTAGTTGCTGCCCGCCATCATGTTCAACGGGTGGTCATGGTATTTGTGGCAGTCGATGCACGGTGACGCCACCTTATCATCGTCATGCTCCCCGCCGTGGCATTGGCGGCAGTTCTCGATCCCCGGTATCAGCACGTCATCCGACACGTGAGACTGCTGTGCTTCATGACAGCTCTCGCAGTCCATGGTGGTGTGACTGTCGTGCGTGAAGAGTGCGCTGCCGAACCAGACGCCGGCTACGCGAACCGGCTCGACACGCCAGCTGATGTCCTGTTCCGCCTGGACGCGCTGGACGGTATGGCAGACGCCACAGGCCTGGCCCTCGAACAGCGTCTGCCCGATCCGGCGGGACTGTTCGTTGGCCCAGGCGAGAATCTCCAGGCGATCGGCGCGGCTGACCCGCTCTCCGGGCCGACGCCGAGCCCGTACGGCCGGTGGTGCGCTGGCGTCCTCGACGCCGCCGCGCAGCGCCTTGTTCGTGTAGTACTCCTCCAGCGTGAACAGCACTTCCGGTGCATCGCCGTGAGGCACCTGCCGATCCGGGGCATTGGGATCGAAACCGAGCTTGTGGCAGTCCTGGCACATGGTTTCGAAGGCGACCGGCATCATCTTGCTGCCGCCCGGCTCCGGTCGGTGGCAATCGGCGCATCCCAACACCCGGGTGCCGTCCGGTGCGTTGATGCCCTCGGGATTCAGGTGTGTGTCATGGGGGAATTTCAAATTGGAATCCTCCACGAGCGGGGCGTTCTCCAGGGATTCACGGCGGGGCAGGTAGTTGCCCGCAGGATCCCACCCGGCCAATTCGACCTTGAACTGCGGATGGCTGTCGGTGAAATCGGTCACGTTTGCCAGCACGGTCGTCCCGTTTGTGCGCTCGTCCAGGTTGCCGTGGCAGTCCGTGCAGAGGTCCTGTCGGGCGTTGATCAGCCCGGTGGGCCCGTTGTGGTCCCGGTGGCAGATCGAGCAGGACGTTTCGGTTAGTGCCGGCAGATCGAAGAATTCGGGCTCGGCGTGCACCGGGGTCATGACGTGGCAGGCGATGCAGTCCTTGTCCTGGACTCGCGTGAACGCCTGGCTGTGGCATAGCTCACAGTTCTCGCCGAAGAAATGATGGGCGGTCTGAAGGGAGCCCGCTTCCCATTGGCTGTCACTTGGCGCGCCGGGAATGCTTCGCAGTTGTTGCTGCAGACCGGGAACGAGGTAGCCGATGGCCGGCACGATCAGGCCGATGGCGAGAAATGCCAGGAACAGCAACCACGATGGGCCACGCTTGGCCAGAAAAGTGTTCTTCAGACTGTCCTGGTGTTCCCGGCTGACGTGTGCCTGCCGCTCACCATCATCGCCCTCCAGTTCGCTGACCTGGACGGCGGCGTCGAAGCCCTGGGGTGGCTTCATGATCTGGATCTGATAGCCACCGACCTCGATCTTGGATCCTACGCCGGCTCCGGCGGCCGACTGGAGTTTTCCGTCGACCCGGACCCCTGCCGCAATCAGCGATTCGACACGGAACCGGTTTCCCTTGGTCGGGACGACCCGGGCATGTTCCAACGCGACGCGCAGGTCGGTGAGAAAGACGCCTTGCCCTGCGCCGCGCCCGATGGTGAGCACTTCGCCGAGGAAGGTGTCGTCCGAGTGGGCGACGGCACCTTTTTTCTTGCGGGTAATTGTTCGAACCAGCCAGCGCATCGGCGAGCCCCCCTACCAGTAAAAGAAGACCGAGACGACGTGCGCGGTCAGGGCACCGAGCAAGGCGAAGGTGATCGGCACGTGGAAATAGAGCCAGATCTCCATCAGCGCCTGGTACTGGATGTCCTTGGCGACCCGGGATGCCAGGGCCTTCTTGCGGCCCAGAAGGTCCAGCAGGTTTCGCAGCTTTTCGGATTCCTCTCCGCCGGCGCCGGCCAGGAAGTCGACCATGGCGAACATGGTCGGCATCTCTGCAGTCGCCTGGCGCTCTCCGCCGGAGGCTTCCATCTCCTCGAGCATGTTCTTGGTCTGCTCCAGCGCCGTGGCCGTTGCATCGTGTGATGTCAGCTGGGACCAGACACCGCCCCCGAGGCGGGTGTTCTGCACCGACCGGACGACGATCTGGTGGATCTTGGGGCTCAGCTGGTCTGCAAGCTTGAGGCATTCCTCGTCCAACTCGGCAATCTCGTCGAGCATCGCCTGGCGCGACGTGTCCTGGCGGTTACGGGTCATCAGCGTCGGATAGCGCAGATAGGTGTAGACCCCGAAGAAGCCGGACAGGATCACGATCATCATCAGCACGTAGGCAACGGTGTGAATGTTCCAGCCGAACTGGAAGCCGGTGTGCAGGGTCGCGATGACGATCAGGGATGTCCCGAGGTACACGTGGGCCGAGAGCCAGCCCCGCACGTTACCCATGGTGTTGTTGTAGGTGCGCTTGCGATAACCGAAAAAGGTCAGCCAGATGATCAGCAACGCGCCGATCGTGCCCAGGGTATAGCCGAGCCAGCTTCCTCCGTTCGGCCCCTCGAACGGCTCGTGCCAGAAGTAGGCCACGATGCTGCCCAGCAACAGGATCAGCGCCAACCACAGATACCGGAATCTCGCATAGTTGATGAATGACTCTTGCATTCGCTGCGCGCTCTCTTCGTGTCGTTAGTCCGGACTCAGGCCTTTGAAGTCGCGTAAGACGACAGGTCTTCGGGGCTGATTCGGATCGCTGCGCCGGTCGGACAGGTCCGGACGCAGGCCGGTCCCCCGGCAATGCCCTTGCACATGTCGCACTTGACGGCCTTCTTCTCCCCGCTGCCCGTTGCGGATTTGTCTTCTCCTGGGCCCGGGCCGCGGCCGAAAAGCAGCCATTGCAGAAGCCCGGGCTTCTTCGGGGCCTTCTTGGCCATGTGGATCACGCCGTACGGGCAGTTGCGCTCGCAGTTGCCGCAGCCGATGCAGTTGTCCGCAATGAAGACCTCGCCGTTGGGCGCCCGGTGAATGGCGTCCGGTGGACATTCCTTCATGCAGTGCGGGTGTTCGCAATGGCGACAGGAGGTCGGGACATGCACCGTGGCGTAGGTCGGGCCGGCCTCGCGGTTGAGCCGCGATGTACCCCCGTGGGTCTCGGCGCAGGCCTTCTCGCAGTTGTCGCAGCGGACACACAGGGCCTCGTCGATGAGCAGGATGTCGGTTGCTTCGCCCACGCCCTGGGACACCAGGAAGGAGATCACGTCGCCGCCTTCCGGCGTCGCCTCCATGCGCAGGTTGGCGGCAGCACGTTGCCGGTATTCCGCCTGCAGTCTGAGGCGCAATTCGCCTTCGTGACGGAGCAGTTCCTTGAAAGCCTCCCCATCGAGGCGAATGGTCTCCGTATTGACCGCGGCCTTGGCCGTCGCGGAGCGCTTGTTGTCTCCGAGCAGGGCCATCTCGCCGACGTAATTGCCGGCCGGCACGTAGGAAAGGACCACGTCTCGGCCCCCGATGTTGCGCGAAATCGTCAGCGAACCGACCCGGACCAGGTGCAGGCAATCGCCGTCGTCGCCTTCCTCGAAAAGGATGTCTCCGGCCCGGAAACTTTCCAGCTTTGCGGTCGAGACCACGCCCTGCAGGCGCTCGGCCGGCGTATCCGGGGCAAAACGCTGCTGGATCGCCCGCAGGATGAAGGCCTCGTCGATCACCCGCTTGACCGCGTCGACGGAGTTGATGAGCTTGTTCATGGAGCGGCGTGGGGTCTCGATGAGCACACAACCCTGGCCCGCAAGCACCGTGGCCGAACGGCGGCGTCCCGAGATCAGGCTCATTTCTCCGAAGAACTCGCCGGCACCCAGCGTAATGGTCTTGCCGGAGGCCTCGTCGACCACGATATCGACGCTCCCTTCCACGATGGAGAAGAACGTGTTGGTGTAGTCGTTGCGGGCGAAGATCACGTCTCCCTTGGCCGGAGTTCGGACATCGCTGTCGAGCATGAACTCACGCAACTGCAGCTCGGTGATCGGGGCCAGCAGCGGGACATTGTTCTGGACCTTCACCAGGGCGTCATGGACCGTGGTGAAGCCCGGCATTTCCTTGAACTTGTCGCGCAGCAGCGGTTCGTCCGCCGGTTCGACGTCGTTGCCTTCGATGAACTCGATGACTTCATAGCCCTGGTTCATCGCCTGCTTGATCAACGGATAGCCGCCGAGGGCGCCGATGATGTACATCCCCGGCACGTTGGATTCGTACTTCGGACTGATCGCCGGGACCGAGGAAGGGTCCTTGTTGGGAAACTCGATGCCCGTTGATTCGACGAAGCGCCGCGGCGGGATGGCGCCGAGGCGCGCGATGATCCGGTCGCAATCGATCTCGGCCTGGCCTTCGTCCGTGTTCAGCACGATCTTGCCGGGCTTCTCGGAACCGTCGGGGTAGGCTTCGACCCGATCGACGTTGCTGTTGTAGTAGCACTCGATCCGCCCATCGTCGATCGCCTTGAGGATCGCCTGGTTGTTGCCGTCCTTGGCCCGTGCGAACTCGTCGCGACGATTCACGATGATGACCGTGTTGTGGCCCGACAGGGAAACGGCATTCTCGATGGCGGCATCGCCCGCGCCGACCACCACGATGGTCTCGCCTTCGTATTCGTCCGGATCGTCAAGCTGATACTGCACGAAGGGCAGATCTTCTCCCTCCGTACCCAGCTTTCGCAGGTTGCCCTGCAGGCCAATGCCGAGAACCACGGCTTCGGCTTCGATTTCGGCTCCGCCCTTGATCGAGATCCTGAACCGGTCACCCTCCTTCTGGATGCCGGTCACCTCGTTCTTGTAGAAGACGTTGGTCTTGGTTTCCTTGATGCCCTTGTCCCAGGCGCCAAGCACTTCCTCGCGACTGCCGGCGTCGAATTTCAGCGGGCTGCGCAGGGGGAGCACGTCCGGCTCGGCCATCACGTGCTTGCCCTTCTGGTAGCGGAAGATCGTGTTCGAGAGATGGGCTTCCGCTTCCAGCAGAACGTGCGAAACGCCTTTCTCGGCAGCGTGGGCAGCCGCGCTCAAGCCGGCCGGGCCTGACCCTACGACTGCGACCTTGAAGAATTCCGCCATGCTTCCCCCCTAGGAAGATATGCGCGTTGTGATCCCCCGTCTCCCGGTTTGGAGACTCCTCGGCATTGTAGCGAAATCGACCCAGCGGAAGAAGGGCAGCCCAAAAGTTATTCCACCCCGCTCAGCGTGGCCCCGGCGGTGCGTACTGTTCGAGCCACAATCCGATCTCTTCCCACCAGCGTTCGGCGGCAAGGCGGGACTCGATGGCGTGCCCCTGATCCGGGAACAGGACGATTCGGGTCGGTACGCCGCGGGCGGTCAGGATGTTGTGGGCCAGCAGGCTGTGGGCCACGGGCACGCGCGTGTCGCGCTCGCCATGCAGCAACAGCAGCGGTGTCTGGATTGCCGCGCTGTGACTGCTGGGCGAGAGGGCCCGGTAGCGATCCGGAGACTCCCAGGGCAGGGCGCCGTAGGTGCGATGTCGGCCCCAGGGATAGTCAGAGGCGTATTGGAGCATCACGTCGAAGATCCCTGCGTGGACGATTCCGGTGGCGAAGCGCTGGTCGCGGGTCATGATCCAGTGGGTGAGATACCCACCATAGGATCCGCCGACGAGGACCAGGCGATCCGGATCGGCGAGGTCGGCATCGAGGAGGTAGCGCACCGCCCCTGACACGTCTGCGGCGGCCGGGGCCAGCGGATCGCCCACCACGGTCGCCGCGAAGTCCTGGCCGAAACCGGTAGAACCATGGGGATTCACGGCGAGCACCAGGTAGCCCGGGGCGGCGAAGGTCATCAGGTTCCAGCGGAAATAGAAGCGTTCCAGCCAGGCCGCGTGGGGACCGCCGTGCAGAAGCACCAGCACTGGCCAGCGTCGCTCCGGGCGGAAGCCCGGCGGGCGGATCAGAAACGCCTGTACGGGCTGTTCTCGATAGCCCGGGAATTCAACCTCCTCCATTTCCCCCAGCCGGGTGTCTTCGAGGAGGGGCTGGTTGAACCGGGTGAGCGGCTCCGGGTGTTTGCCATTGGGATCGGCACGATACAGGACCGGGGGCGTGGTCAGGTCGCTGCGCAGATAATAGAGATTCCCTTCCGGCCCGATGTCCAGGTTGGTCGTGTCGCCGCCCTCGACCATCCGTCGGCCCTTGCCGCCCCCGATCCCGATGCGGAAGGTGTGCCGTCGTCCGCGTTCTTCCGATTGGTAATAGAGGTGCTGGCCGCTCGGGTCCGGATGCCAGTAATCGGGCGAATGGACGGCGGGGTCCGTGATGGTCCGAAAAGTCTTGGCGCGCAGGTCGTAGCTGACCAGGCGGGTATTCTGGGCCAGGGCATCCGGCGTCGGCGTCTCCCCGAAGATCAGCTGACCCTGCTGGGTGAACTGCGGTTCGAAGGCGGACCCGGGCCTGGAGCCGGTGAGATTGAAGCCCTGCTGGGCCTCGATGTCGTAGATGAAGATGTCCCGGTCGCGTCGCACGAACGGCGCTTCGTCGGCGAGGCCGGTATACGCCAGGAGCCGGCCGTCGGGCGAGACATCCCATTCGAAGGGGGCCAACGGGACGCTCTTTTCGAAACCGGGAGTCAGATCGCGCAGGCCCTGTCCGTCGAGGCCGATCTCGAACAGGTGTACGACGCGTTGCGTGGGGATCGCGCGTCCGGCTCGCCGGGCTACGCGGGTATCGATGCTGACGGCGGCCCGATTGACCCGCTCCTCTGCCGCCAGCCGCAGATTCAGTGCTTCCCTATCGGCATTGATGTCCGAATAGGTTTCGGCGGCGAACAGGATCGTGTCGTGCCCCGGCCGGAAGCGCGGCATGCGAACGTCGGTCGGGAAGCTCGGCAGAGGTTCGGGCTCCCCGCCGCGCAGATTGAGCAGGAGCAGGTCGGCACTCTCGGAGGCGCGGGCGGATACGTAAACCAGGCGCGAGCTGTCGGCCGACCACGCCGGATCGAAGTCCGGGCCGGGATTGCGGGTCAGCTGGTGGGGTTCGCCCTTGCCGTCGCTGCGTACCAGCCAGAGGTCGATCGCCGGCGAACTGCTGCTGCGCGGATAGGTGGCGACGGTGAAGACGACATGCTCACCGTCGGGACTGACGCTGAGCTGGCCGATGCGAGCCAGGTCCCACAGGCGGGCCGGCGTGAGTAGCGAGAATCCGGAGATCGCGTTGGCGGCCAGGGTGCAGAACAGCAGACCCACCGCCAGGACCCAGCGCGTGTTCCGGACAGGCAGAGCCCCGGACGAGACCGGGGCTCTGAGGGTAGGGCGATACACCGATGCGGTGAACCGGCTCAAACCACCCCGTAGGCCAGCATCGCGTCGGCGACCTTGATGAAGCCGGCGATGTTCGAGCCCTTCAGGTAATTGACCCAGTCGCCTTCATCGCCGTACTGCACGCACTGGTCGTGGATGTTCAGCATGATGTGACGCAGGCGCTGGTTCAGCTCGTCCCGGGTCCAGGATAGCCGCATGCTGTTCTGGGTCATCTCCAGGCCGGATACGGCCACGCCGCCGGCGTTGGCGGCCTTGGCCGGGCCATACATCATCTTGGCCGCGTGGAAGACATCGATGGCTGCGGGCGTTGAGGGCATGTTGGCCCCTTCGGCGACACCCAGGCAGTCGTTCTTCACCAGGTTCTTGGCGTCGTCTTCCTCGATCTCGTTCTGGGTCGCGCAGGGGAAGGCCAGATCGCAGTCGATCGCCCAGGGGCGCGAGCCCTCGAGATATTCGCAGCCGAACTCCTCGGCGTACTCCGAGACCCGACCGCGGCGGTTGTTCTTCAGGTCCTTGAGCCATTCCAGTTTTTCGGTGTCGATCCCGTCCTTGTCGTAGACCGTACCGCCGGAGTCCGAGCAGCTGACCACCTTGCCCCCGAGCTGGTTGATCTTCTCGATCGTGTACTGGGCGACGTTGCCGGAGCCGGAAACGACACAGATCTTGCCGTCGAAACTGTCGCCACGGTGCTTCAGCATGTCTTCCATGAAGTACACCGCACCGTAGCCGGTTGCCTCTGTCCGGATCAGGCTGCCGCCGAAGGCCAGCCCCTTGCCGGTCAGGACGCCGACGAACTCGTTCTCCAGCCGCAGGTACTGGCCGAACATGTAGCTGATCTCGCGCGCCCCGACACCGATGTCGCCGGCGGGCACGTCCGTGTAGGGACCGATATGGCGATGCAGTTCGGTCATGAAAGCCTGGCAGAAACGCATGACCTCCCAGTTGGACTTGCCCTTCGGGTTGAAGTCCGAGCCGCCCTTTCCGCCGCCCATGGGCAGGCCGGTCAGGGAGTTCTTGAAGGTCTGCTCAAAGGCGAGGAACTTGAGCGTTCCCTGGGTTACGCTCGGGTGGAACCGGATTCCGCCCTTGTAGGGACCGATCGAGTTGTTGTGCTGAACCCGGTAACCGCGATTGACGCGGACCTGGCCATCGTCGTCCTGCCAGGCGACCCGGAAGCTGATGATCCGGTCGGGCTCGGTCAGCCGCTCCATGATCTGAGCTTCACGATACTCCGGCTTATCCTTGATGAACGGCAGGATATGTTGAGCTACTTCGTAGACGGCCTGGTGAAATTCCGGTTCGCCGGGATTGCGGCGTTTCAGACCGTTCATGAATTCGTCGAGCGTATGAATCGTTGAATAAGCCATCTCGGCCCCCTCTAACCTGTGGCAGGACAATGCAGCGTCAACGATAGTCCGATTGCGTGTGATTTCCAAGCAGGAATTGCGTTGGTGAAACTCGCCACAATTTTCGCGATCGGACCTGCCGAAAGCGGGGCAGGGAGCTTGATTCGACGTGGTGAAGGGCTTGGCAGGGTTCATGCATCCACCATGAAGGACAACCTGAAACCCGCAGTTCTGTGCGGCCATTGGCACGATCCGTGACTTCTGCGCTATGCAGGAACAGGAGTTATAGCGTTATAGTTGACTACAACACCATCACTCTAGTTTGTACGGTTGGGGAAGCGAACATGAAATTGCGTTCCGGAATACTGATTCTTGCACTGCTGGCCACGGTTCAACTCTCTGGCTGCGGTGGTGCCGCGAATGGTCAGGAGAGCGCTGAAGGCGAAAGCAAGGAAGATCCGGCAGTACCCGTCGAGGTAGCCGAGGTCGAACGCCAGACGGTCTACGCCGCCTATGAGGGGACGACGTCGCTGGAAGCCGAGCAGGAAGCGGAGATCGTCGCCAAGACCGGCGGCGTGCTGCTGGAACTGCTGGTGGACGAGGGTGACCACGTCAAGGCCGGTCAGATCGTCGCGCGACTGGACCGGGAGCAGGAGCGGCTCGAGTTGCGCCAGGCCAAGGCCGTCCTGGACAAGCTGGAGAATGAATTTGCCCGGATGGAAGAGCTGTACAACAAGAAACTGATCTCCCGCGACGAATATGACCGGGTACGCTTCGATCTGGAATCGCAGCGCGCGGCCATCGAACTGTCCGAGCTGCAGCTGAGCTACACGGACGTCCGCTCCCCAATCTCCGGGGTGATTTCCGAGCGCATGGTCAAGGTCGGCAATCTCATCCAGCTGCACCAGCCGATGTTCCGCGTCGACGATTTCGATCCGCTCCTGGCGGTTCTCTACGCGCCGGAGCGCGAACTCAGCACGCTGGAGATCGGCCAGGAGGCGGTCATGCGATTCGACGCCCTGCCGGGTGACCGGTTCGTCGGGAACCTGAAGCGGATCAGCCCGGTGGTCGACCCGGAAACCGGGACGTTCAAGGTGACCGTCGAGATCCCGGACCCCGATCCGCGGCTCAAGCCCGGCCTGTTCGGACGGGTAAACATCGTCCACGACGTTCATGCGGACGCCATCGCCGTTCCGAAGGACGCCCTGATCATCGAGGACCGCGGTACCTACGCCTTCGTGGTCGATGGTGAAAAGGCCCGGCGGGTGAATGTATCGACCGGCTATACCACCGGGAATTACGTCGAAGTGCTCGAAGGGCTGGAGGCCGGCCAGCTGGTGGTCACGGCGGGAAAGGGCAGTCTCGCCGACGAAACCCGCATCGAGTTGATCAACGCCGAGCTGGACTCGGACAAGCCGGAGAACGTCGCGTCGGTTGACGACGACGACCAGACCCAACTCTGATCGATCGCCGGGGGCCGCCATGAACATCATTCGAGCCTGCACCCGCCGGCGCGTCACCGTCGCCATGGCCAGCACCCTGGTTCTGGTCTTCGGGATCATTTCCCTGACAGAGCTGAAGGTGAACCTGCTGCCGGAGCTGTCCTATCCGACGCTGACCGTGCGCACCGAGTTCACCGGCGCCGCGCCGGTGGAAATGGAAAAGTTGATTTCCCAGCCCATCGAGGAGCAGCTGGGCGTGGTCAAGGGCGTGAAGACCCTGAAGTCCGTTTCCCGCACCGGCCAGTCCGACGTGTTGCTGGAATTCGAGTGGGGCACGGACATGGACATGGCCGGGCTGGACGTCCGGGAGAAGCTCGAGCTGCTGCAGTTGCCGCTGCAGGCCGAACGGCCGGTGATCCTGCGCTTCAATCCCTCCACCGACCCGATCATGCGCCTGGCCTTCTACGACAGCCGTTCCGAAGGGTTCGACGAAGCCGGGCTGAAGGCCGTGCGCCGGTTCGCCGACGAGGAACTCAAGAAACGCATCGAGCCCATCAATGGCGTAGCCGCGGTGAAGGTCAGCGGCGGTCTGGAAGACGAGATCCAGATTCAGATCAACCAGCGTCGCCTCGCCCAGTTCGGCCTGTCGGCCGGCGACGTGGTCAACCGGCTGCGCGAGGAGAACGTCAACGTATCCGGGGGCCGTCTCGAGGATGGATCAGACCGTTACCTGGTCCGCACAGTCAATCAGTTCCAGTCGGTGGAGGAGTTCCGCGATCTGGTCGTCGCCGTTCGCGACGCTCGCCCAATCTATCTCCGGGACATCGCCGTGGTGGAGCAGGGCTACAAGGAACGGCAGGCGGTGATCCGGACCAACGGGCGGGAAGCGGTCGAGATCGCAATCTACAAGGAAGGTGACGCGAACACGGTGCGGGTTGCCGATGTGGTCAACGGCGCACTGGAGGATCTGCGGGAAGATCTGCCCCCCGGGATGGAACTGCTGCTGGTGGACGACCAATCCTCGTTCATCCGCCAGGCGATCAGCGACGTGACTTCGGCCGCGCTTTTCGGAGGCATCCTGGCCATCCTGGTGATCTACCTGTTCCTGAGGGACGTCTGGGCGACGGTGGTCATCTCCGCGTCGATCCCGCTGTCCGTGATTGCCACTTTCTTTCTCATGGACATGGGCGAGCTCTCGCTCAACATCATGTCGCTGGGCGGGATCGCCCTGGCCATCGGGCTGCTCGTGGACAACGCCATCGTGGTGCTCGAGAACATTTCCCGGCACCGCTCCCAGGGCGCGGGAGTCATCGATGCGGCGGTGAACGGCGCGAGCGAAGTGGGCGGGGCGGTATTCGCGGCCACCCTGACCACCATCGCCGTATTCCTGCCGCTGATCTTCG
>JAWVZU010000022.1:0-23273 GCA_033722075.1 Lysobacterales bacterium | reverse complement strand
CGATACCAGTCCCGGTCGAGCTGAAAAGCGTCGAACATCATGGCGTCACCAAAGGACAGGCCGCCGAACTCCTGCACCGGGAACCGCGTCCCGCTGTGGTTCCAGGGACCCAGCACCAGGTAATGCTTGGCTTTTCCGTCCTCGCTCCCCCAGCGCATGTGGCGACGGTAGTACTCCATCGCCCCGGGCTGGTCGCCGTCGTAGTAGCCGGTGATCGTCAGGATCGGCAGATCGAAGCGCGCATAGTCCTCCCGGTCCGGCACCCGGGCGGCCCAGAAGTCGTCCCAGGTGGGATGGGCCAGCCATTGGTCGAAGATGGCGCTGTCGTTGCCGATGAGCTTGTCGAGGTTGGCAAACGCAATCCCCGAGGTGTGGTACTCGCGAAACTTGCGTTCCCAGAAGCCACTGTCTCCGAAGGTGCGCCCCTGCGGCGTCACGCCGCTGGTCAGCGTGAGCCAGCGGATCGCGTAGGGGTAGGCCACGTTGTAATTCATCGGGAAGTCGATTGCGTGGTGCGGTGAGGCAATCGGCACGATCGTGGTGAGATGCTCCGGGAAATAGCGGGCGGTCGCCCATTGGTTGTAGCCGCCGTAGGACCCGCCGCGCATGGCAACCTTTCCATCTGACCAGGGCTGAGCCGAGATCCACTCCACCACGTCCCGTCCGTCCTGCCCGTCCTCGATGCTCAGGGGGCGGAACTCCCCGCCGCTGTTGCCGCGACCGCGCGTGTCGACGATGAGGAAGGCAAAGCCGTTGCGGGCGAAATAGAGTGCGTCCGGATGATAGCGATCGCTGATGTAGGGGGTGATGGTGACGATCGCCCGCAGGCGCTGCCCATCGGAGTCCTTGGGCCGGTACAGTGTTGCGCCGAGTACCGTGCCGTCTTCGACCGGAATCTCCAGACCCCAGGTGAAGTCGACGTCGGTTTCGGCTCGCCCGGGGTCGTCCTCGGCCGCCAGGATAGCGGTGGTGCAAAAAAGGGTGATCAGAATGATCAGGCGTCGCATATAGCCCTCCCGCTATACAAAAAAGCCGGCCCGAGGCCGGCTTTGTTCATTTCGGAGCAGTGGTTGGCTCAAGACTCAGCGCTTGACCGTCTTGCGCAGCCGCTCCAGGGCGGCGAGCTGGGCCACTGCCTGTGTCAGCTGGGCCTGGGCCTCGGCGTAGTCGATGTCCGCCTCGTGGTCGGCCAGGGCTCGCTCGGCCTCTTCCTTGGCCTTAAGTGCCGCCGCCTCGTCGAGGTCGTGGGCCCGGATGGCGGTGTCCGCCAGGATCGTGACCAGGTGCGGCTGAACCTCCAGGATTCCCCCGGAGATGTAGAGGAATTCCTCGTCGCCTTCTTCCTGGATGACCCGAACCTGGCCCGGCTTGAGGCGCGTGATCAGCGGCGTGTGGCGAGGGGTGATCCCCAGCTCGCCTTCCTCGCCGGTGGCGATGACCATGGTGGCCTTGCCGCTGAACAGCTCCTGCTGGGCCGAAACGATGTTGCAGTCAATGGTGGACATAACTTGGGTCCGTATCCTGAGGGCGCGACCTGCTTAGGCCGCCTTGTCCTTCTCGGCCAGTTGCTTGCCTTTCTCGACGGCTTCCTCGATGGTGCCGACCATGTAAAAGGCCTGCTCGGGCAGGTGGTCGTATTCGCCGTCGACGATGCCTTTGAAGCCGCGGATCGTGTCGGCAATGCTCACGTACTTGCCGGGGGCGCCGGTGAACTGCTCGGCCACGAAGAACGGCTGCGAGAAGAAGCGCTCGACCTTCCGCGCGCGGGCGACGGTCTGCTTGTCTTCCTCGGACAGTTCGTCCATGCCCAGGATGGCGATGATGTCCTTCAGCTCCTTGTAGCGCTGCAGGGTCTGCTGCACCCGGCGCGCCGTCTGGTAGTGCTCTTCACCGATTGCGTTCGGGTCCAGCATCCGCGAGGTGGAATCCAGCGGATCCACGGCGGGGTAGATACCCAGTTCGGCGATCTGTCGCGACAGTACCAGCGTCGCGTCCAGGTGGGCGAAGGTGGTCGCCGGCGACGGGTCCGTCAGGTCGTCCGCGGGCACGTAGACGGCCTGGAACGAGGTGATGGATCCGGTCTTGGTCGAGGTGATGCGCTCCTGCAGGTCACCCATCTCCTTGGCCAGCGTCGGCTGATAACCCACCGCGGAGGGCATCCGGCCGAGCAGTGCGGACACCTCCACACCGGCCAGCGTGTATCGGTAGATGTTGTCGATGAACATCAGGACGTCGCGCCCTTCCTCGCGGAAGTACTCGGCCATGGTCAGGCCGGTCAACGCGACCCGCAGGCGGTTGCCGGGCGGCTCGTTCATCTGGCCGTACACCAGGGCCACCTTGTCGAGAACGCCGGCCTCGGACATCTCGTGGTAGAAGTCGTTGCCTTCCCTGGTTCGCTCGCCAACACCGGCAAACACGGAAAGACCTTCCTGCTGCACCGCGATGTTGTTGATAAGCTCCATCAGCGTGACCGTCTTGCCCACGCCTGCGCCGCCGAACAGGCCGACCTTGCCGCCCTTGGCGATCGGCATGACCAGGTCGATGACCTTGACGCCGGTTTCCAGCAGTTCCGTTGCAGCCGCCTGCTCCTCGTAGCTCGGCGCCGGACGGTGAATGGCCCAGCGTTCTTCCTCGCCAATGTCGCCGGCCTCGTCGATCGGCCGGCCCAGCACGTCCATGATCCGGCCAAGGGTCTTCTCACCCACGGGAACCTGGATTCCGGCGCCGGTATTGGTCACTTTCACCGCCCGCTTGAGGCCGTCGGTGGAGCCCAGCGCGATGCAGCGCACCACGCCGTCGCCCAACTGCTGCTGGACTTCCAGCGTGATCTCGGTGCCATCCACCAACAGGGCGTCGTAGATCGCCGGAACGGCTTCCCGGTCGAACTCCACGTCCACGACGGCGCCGATGCACTGGACGACTTCGCCTTTGCTATTCTCGCTCATAACTGCTCCGTAAAACTCTTTTGTTCTCGGTCAGGCGCCGATCGCCGCGGCACCGCCCACAATTTCCGAAAGTTCCTGGGTGATCGCGGCCTGACGGGCCTTGTTGTAGACCAGGGTCAGGTCGTCGATCAGGTCGTTGGCGTTGTCCGAGGCCGCCTTCATGGCGACCATTCTTGCGGCGTGCTCGGAAGCCAGGTTCTCGACCACGCCCTGGTACACCAGGACTTCGATGTAGCGGACCAGGATGTCATCAAGCACGGCTTCGGCGCTGGGCTCGTAGATGTAGTCCCAGTTCTTGCGCATTTCCGCTTCGTCTTCAGCCGGGGGCAGGGGCAGCAGCTGATCCACCATGGGACGCTGAGTCATCGTATTCACGAAGTCGTTGTACATCAGGTAGACGCGATCCAGCGCGCCTTCCCGGTACTTGTCCATCATGACCTTGACCACGCCGATCAGATCATTGAGCTGCGGCTCTTCGCCAAGGTGCTCGATGTGCCCGCTCATCTCGATGCCCAGGCGTCTGAAGAACGCGCGACCCTTGCGGCCGATGGTCACCATTTCGACCTCGGCGCCCTTGTCCTCGTCCCATTCGCGTATTGCCCCTAGGGCCTTCTTGAACAGGTTGGTGTTCAGCCCGCCGCACAGACCCCGGTCCGTCGAGATCAGGATGAAACCGACCCGTTTGACCTCTTCGCGCACCTCCATGAAGGGATGCACGTACTCCGGATTGGCCAGTGCAATGTGCCCCGCGACCTGCCGCATCATGCGGTTGTAGGGCCGCGTACGGGCCATCTGCTCCTCGGCCTTGCGGATCTTGGAAGCCGAGACCATCTCCAGCGCCTTGGTCACCTTGCGGGTGTTCTTGACGCTCTTGATCTTGCCTCGGATTTCGCGTGCGTTGGACATAGCTGCTCTCGCTTACCAGGCGCCGGTCTTCTGAAACTCTTCGACCACCTTGGTCATGGCGGCCTTGATTTCATCGTTGTAATCGCCGGTGCTGTTGATCTTTTCGGCAAGGTCGGCGTGCTTGCTCTTGAGATGCTCGTGAAGGCCCGCCTCGAAGGGCAGGATTTCCCTGAGCTCGAGCTTGTCCAGGTAACCCTCGTTCACGGCGAACAGGGACATGGCCATCTCCGCGACCGTCAGCGGCGCGTATTGGGGCTGCTTCATCAGTTCGGTGACACGCTGACCGCGATCCAGCTGGCGCCGGGTCGTGGCATCCAGGTCGGAGGCGAACTGCGCAAACGCGGCCAGCTCCCGATACTGGGCGAGGGCCAGGCGGATACCACCGCCGAGCTTCTTGATGATCTTGGTCTGGGCCGAGCCACCCACCCGCGAGACGGACAGGCCGGCGTCGACGGCGGGACGGATGCCGGCGTTGAACAGGTCGGTTTCCAGGAAAATCTGGCCGTCGGTGATGGAGATCACGTTGGTCGGGACAAACGCAGAGACGTCGCCCGCCTGCGTCTCGATGATCGGCAGCGCCGTCAGCGAGCCGGTCTTGCCCTTGACCTCGCCCTTGGTGAACTTCTCCACGTAGTCCGCGTTCACCCGTGCGGCCCGCTCCAGCAGGCGCGAGTGCAGGTAGAACACGTCACCGGGATAGGCTTCCCGGCCGGGCGGACGCCGCAGCAGCAGGGACACCTGGCGATAGGCCCAGGCCTGCTTGGTCAGGTCGTCGTAGACGATCAGCGCGTCCTGGCCGCGATCGCGAAAGTATTCGCCCATGGCGCAACCGGCATAGGCGGCGACATATTGCAAAGGCGCCGGGTCGGAGGCGGTCGCGGCCACCACGATGGTGTGCTTCATGGCGCCTTCTTCTTCCAGCTTGCGGACGACGGCTGCCACCGAGGAGCGCTTCTGGCCGATGGCCACGTAGATGCACTTGATGTCGGAATTGCGCTGGTTGATGATCGCGTCGATTGCGACCGCGGTCTTCCCGGTCTGACGGTCGCCGATGATCAGCTCCCGCTGGCCACGGCCCACCGGCACCATCGAATCCAGCGACTTGATTCCCGTCTGGACGGGCTGGTCGACCGATTTCCGTGCGATGACGCCCGGTGCGATCTGCTCGATCGGCGAGAAGCCGTCGTTCTCGATCGCTGGGCCTCCGTCGATCGGATTACCCAGGGCGTCGACCACGCGACCCAGCAGGGCCGGGCCGACCGGCACCTCGAGGATGCGGCCGGTGGTCTTCACCTTGTCGCCCTCGGAAATGCCTTCCCACTCGCCGAGGATCACCGCACCGACCGAGTCCCGCTCGAGGTTCAGTGCGAGGCCGAAGATGTTGTTCGGAAACTCGATCATCTCGCCCTGCATCACCTCGGCAAGGCCGTGGATCCGGCAGATCCCGTCCTGAACGGAGACGACGGTGCCTTCGGTTCGCGCTTCGCTGGCGACCTCGAAGTTCTCGATCCGCTTCTTGATCAGATCCGAGATTTCAGATGGATTCAACGTTGTTTGCATTGGTTTCTTCCTCGTCCCGCCGCCTTGGGCGCCAGGCATTGGTCATTCATTTCAGTGGCTCGAAAGAGATGCGGCCAGGCGTGAGATCTTGTCCCGCACGGTGCCGTCGATGACCAGATCACCGGCCTGAATACTGGCACCGCCGACCATGTCCTCGTCGACCTGCACCCGCAGATCGATGTTCTTTCCAAAGCGCTTGGCGAGCGCCTGCTGCAGACGCTCCCGGTGCTGATCGTCCAGCTCGGCGGCAGTGCGGACCGTCACGGCCAGGGTCTGCTCAGCCTCGTCCTTGCGGGCGGTGAACTGCTCGGCGATGTCGGGCAGAGTCGGCAGGCGGCCGTTGCGTTCCAGCAGCGCCAGGAAGTTCTCGAACCCGTCAGGGACAGGCATGTCTTCCGGTCGGAAAAGGCCGATGAGCGCATCATCGGCAACTCGCGGGTCGCCAATGAGTCGCTGGACCGCGTCGTCCCGCGCGACATGCGCCGCAAACTGCAATGCCCTTTCCCACGCCGGCAGCGCTGATTGCTCGGCGGCATAATTGAACGCCGCCTGGGCGTAGGGTCGGGCCACGGTTGCGAAGCTGCTCATGGTCAGAGCTCGGCAGCCAGCTGGTCCAGGAGTTCGCGGTGGGCCGCGGCATCGATCTCGCGGCTGAGAATGCGCTCAGCGCCGGACACGGCGAGAGCGCCCACCTTGGACGCGAGTTCCTTGCGGGCCCGGTTGGCTTCCTGCTCGATCTCGGCCTGCGCCGCTTCAACCTGGCGCTCCCGCTCGGCCTGCGCGTCGGCGCGAGCCTGTTCCTTGATCTGGCTGGCCTGGGATGCCGCCTGCTCGCGAATCTGGTTGGCCTGCTGCCGAGCTTCGGCAAGCAGTTGCTCGGCCTTTTCCCGGGCGACCTCCAGGTCCTTCTCTGCCTGCTCACCGGCAGCCAGACCTTCGGCGATCTTCTGGCGACGTTCCTCCATGGCCTGCGTCAGCGGCGGCCAGACGAACTTCCAGGTCACCAAAATGAAGACCAGGAAGGTGATGCCTTCGCCGATCAATGTCCAAACACTGACTTCCACGGTGAAACCTCCGTTAGGGTTGCCGGCTCAAACGAACTGCTCGCAGCCTGATTCAGCCGCCGGTGATAGCGGCCAGCAGTGGATTGGCGAACATCAGCAAGGCCGCGAAGGCCACACCAATGATGGACAGCGCGTCGAGCAAACCGGCGACGATAAACATCCGGACCTGCAGCATCGGGGCAACTTCCGGCTGGCGCGCGGCACCTTCCAGGAACTTGCCGCCCAGCATGCCGAATCCCAAGCCGGTGCCCAGGGCCGCCGAGGCGAAGATCAGCCCGATGGCAATGGCGGTGCTCGATTGAACTTCAGCAATCAGTGTTTCCACTTGTTTTCTCCTTTCGAACTCAGTTGTCGTTGTAACTCGGGTCTAGGGTAGAACGATTTTTTCCGTGACCGTAGTCACGCCGTCGGCGGACAATACCCGCGGGCAGCGTCCCCGCTCGGCATCAATGATGCTCGTACGCCAAACTGATGTAGACGATGGTCAACACCATGAATATGAAGGCCTGCAGCGGAATGACAAGGATGTGAAACAGTGCCCAGGCGCTTCCGGGAATCCATTGGATCCACCACGGTAGCATCGCAATCAGAATGAAAATCAGTTCCGCCGCATAAAGATTTCCGAAAAGTCGCAGCGCCAGCGAAACCGGCTTGGCGAGCGTTTCGACGGCATTGAGAATGAGGTTGAACGGCATCATCCAGGGCCCGAAGGGGTGGGTCAGAAGTTCCTTGGCATAGCCACCGACACCTTTGCCCTTGATGCTGTAGATGAGAATCAACATCAGCACCGACAGCGACAAGGCAAAGGTCGCGTTTGGATCCGCCGATGGGACGATCCGAAGGTAGTGCAGGCCAAGGACCTTGTCGGCAAACAGCGGCAGCCAGTCCACCGGCACCAGATCGAGCAGATTCCAGAACAGCACCCAGACGAAGATAGTGAGCGCCAGCGGCCCGATGAAGTCCCGCCGGCCGTGAAAGCTTTCCTTGACCTGGGAATCTGCGAAATCAATCAGCATTTCCGCGAGATTCTGCAGCTTGCCCGGCACGTCGCTGGTCGCTCGACGCGCGCCGCCCCACAGGATAGCGACCATGGCCAAACCACACAGCCAGGAGAAAAACAGCGTATCGACGTTTAACGTCCAGACGCCTTCGCCGACCTGGAGATGTTGCAGGTGGTGGGAAACGTAGCCCGATGCCGATTGTTCCGCCATAACCCCTTGTCCGAATCGTAACCCTATTCTCGACCACCGGCCCAAACGCGGAGGGCCAGCCAGTAACTCGTTGTCGCAACTCCGAACCCTACCAGTATCGGGATGAAATGTTGCGATGCCGTATATGCAACAAGCGCAAAAAACAGAATTGCACCCGCCAATTTGCCCATTTCGGCGGCCGCAACAGCCCGCAAGGCGCCGTGCGGGTCGGTTGCAGCGTCAACAGAAAACGCCCGCAAGGCCGCCAATGCGGTCAAAATGAAAGCCGCAAGGCCACCGATCATGACGAACAAGCCGTTTGTCCATCCGAAAAACGCTGTAGTAATCGCCGCTGTCGATCCCGCCAGACCCAACTGGGCGAGAAGCATCCAGCGAACGATGGGCCATGCTGGACCAACCATGTGTTCGCGTGATCACGTGTAACTCGGAACCGCGACCGGCGCCGCTCGCGCTGGCGGTAGGCCGTGAGGCCGACAAATCCGCGGTAGAGTAACTGAGCATCATGCCATTTGCAAGGCGGCAAAAGCGGTGGGAAAAAACATGAGAAAACCCCAACAAAGATGAGTTCAGCTCATCTATGTACGGCTGCGAACTCGACCGCCCGCATGTTGTCCTAAGAGCAGTCTGATCAATGCGGATTTCCTTTACCATGCGGAAAGCCTCGGCGGTGATCGTCCTCGTGATCGGTTGCAGCCTTATCCTGTGGTGGTTTGCCGGAACGCCTCCGGCGCCCCGAGCCGAAACGCCCGAGCGCGTCACGGAAGTCGTTCCTCGAGAGGAGGCCCCCGGAGACGCGCGCGGTGAAATCGGAATCTTGAGCACCCCGCAGGTTCCGACCGGAGTGGATCCACGCGTGGCGGCAGCAAGCGACGGTGCCCCGGGCGAGCGCATTCCCTCACAGCTGTTCCGGGCCGATGCCTATCGGATGGGACGGATGCAGATCTTCGGGGAATTCTGGAGAACCGCAGAATCCGAATGGGATAGCGAACGCTATCAACTGGCCGAGGCGGACGAGGCGTTGCTCGACGGGCGGGAATCCTACCAGGTCTATGTCTACCTTCGAACCTGCCTCGAGGCACCACGCAGCGCATTCGAAGCGGACCGTTACCTGGCGCGGGTGCAGGCGGCCGCGGAACACAATCGCCGGTTGCAGAATCCCCGCCGGCTGGAAAGGATTTTGAGCCGGGTTGATGCGGCGCTGGCTCGGTGCGAGGGCCTGGAAGGCGACCTCGAGCCGGCCGCCATGGCGTGGCTGACGCGGGCAGCGCAGCGCGGTTATCCGCTTGCCCAGATCGCCTACTACCGGAGCTACCGCTGGCTGGCCAGCCGTAAGCCCTATCTCATTTTCTCGGATGTCCAGCGGATCTACGCCTACCGATCGCTGGCGCCATTGTTCCTGGACGCGGCGATCGGCTCCGGCCATGCGGAAGCTTTCGTCGAAATGGCGCGCGCACTGCACGAGGGGATCATCTTCGACCGCAACAGCCAGGCAGCTTATGCCTACGCGCTTGCGGCCGAAGAGGCGGGCAGCCCTGAGCTGAGCGTGGCGGCCGATCTGCTCGGGGAACTCGAACCCGAATTGTCGCCGGTACAAAGCCGCGAGGCGCGAAAGAAGGCACGCGAGTTGTGCGACGCCTACTGTCTCTGACTGGTCTGGCAGCCCTGGCGGCGGCGATCCTGTGGATCGGCGGGGAGAGAATCGCGGCGCCCGGTGGCGACGCTAGGCCGGCCTCGGAAGCGCAACGCCTTGCCGACGGCGATGCGGCCGCTTCGAAGCAGGATGCGCCGACATCTCCTCGGAGCCCGACGCCGGCACCGAGCGAGGCCGTGTCCAGCGCCCCCGGTACTTCACACGGCTTGCCCTACGTGGTTACCCCGCCGACCGATCCTCAGCGCTTTCGCAGCCCTGAATTCAGCATCACCTCGGAAGTCTGGCAGCTGCGGCGGAATGCGGAGATGTGGCGCATGGAAGACTATCAAGCGCTGCAGAGCGAACCGCCGGTGGACGCGGCGGCGTTCTATACGGCCTATGAATTTCTGCGCAGTTGCCGCGGCAGGCCCACCTCGGCTGCCCAATTCGAGGCCCAGATCGGCCGCTATGAACGGCAGCACGAGCGAGATCCCGAGGCCTTTGGAGTGGAGCAACTGGCAGACGCACTGGATTACCTGGAGCAGGGCTTCGATCGCTGTGATGGGCTGGCCATGGATCTGGACCTGGCCGCCTACCAGGCACTGGAGACCTCAGCGGACCTCGGCTTCCTTCCGGCCCAGCTGGAATACCTGCGCTCGGCGGGCATGCTGCTGATCCGGGACGAAGGCTGGCTGTTCGCGAATCCGGATTACGTGTTGCGCTACCAGGGGCGGGCGGAGGCTTTCGGTAATCTTGCGCTGCAGCTGGACCTGCCGGAGGCCTATCTGGCCTACGCTCAGTTCATTTTCAGCGGCATTGCGGCCCCTTCCGATCCGATCACCGCCTATGCCCTGGCAGACCTTGCGGCCCGAGGCGCGCACCCCGCACGGGCGGAGGCCGAGAGCGCCCGGCGCCACTTCGGGGAAAGACTGAGCGATGACGAGAAAGCGGAGGCGTTGGAGCGAGCCGACGAGCTGTGCGCCAGCTACTGCGCAGATTCGCCCTGAGCCGCGAACAGTTCGACCGCGCGCCGATACGCTCGGATGGCCAGTTCCTTTTCTTCCAGCCGCTCATGGAGGCGTCCCAGCGTTCGAAAAGCCTCCGGCGTTTCCGCCAGGCTGATCGACTTCTCCAGGTGTTCCCGCGCCTTGCCCCAGATTTCGCTCTGCAGGCAGAGGCGGCCCAGGGTCAGGTGCAGGGCGCTGTTCCCCTCGTGCTTCTTGAGCCACTTCTCCGCGGCCTTGAGGCGGGCCGATGCACCGGCGCCGGCGATCTTCCCATAAAGCAGGCACAGAGCATCGGACCACTCCCGGTCGAGCGTCGATCGGACAAGTTGCTCGACCTCGGTGTCGTGACCCATGCTCAAGGCGGCCCGGGCGTAGCGTTCGACGAATTCCGGGCGGCGGCGCTGGGCCCGGGGCAGCGATTGCCATACGCCCTGTAGCTCATCAAAACCAATCGCCGTGTCCAGTCGCTGGCGTATTCCCTGGTCGGCGATCCGATCGGCCTGTTCCGTGTCGATGATGCCGTGTCGTACGAGGTCGGGACTCAGTGCGGTGAGTTCGCTCCACTGATCCATCTGCTCATGGCACTGGGCCACCAGGTCCAGCGCTCGTGGCCGGTTGCGAAGATTGGGGATTTCCCTGAGGAGGGCCAGCGCCTCCTCCGGTTGGTCCTCACCCAGCAGGAGCTGGGCGCGGGTCACCGCAACCGATTGCTGGGCATCCGCGTTCTGTTCCGCCTTCTGCAGATACTCGTCCCGTCGCGTGTCGGCGCCCGGGCCGTGTGCCGCCTGAGCCGCAGCGATGTAGCTGACCGCGGGCGTCTTGCTGCGTTTTGCCGATTTCGTCAGCGCTTTCTCCGCCTTGCGCCAATCGCCCTCGGCAAGCGCCAGCATGCCGAGCTCCAGCTGCGCCCGGGAGCGCTTCTCAAGGTACTTGCGGGCCGCGTTGCCCGGAAGACGCCACGCCCATACGGCGCCGTGGATGACAAGGTAGACCAGCAGGATGGCCAGCAGGAGCCAGACAACGCCTGTTTCCAGCGTCCAGCCGCCGATGCGCACGAGCACATAGCCGGGAAGGTAGGGGACTGCCCAGATCGCGGCCAGGGTCACGGCGCCGGTCAGCAGCAGAAAGCCCAGCCACTTCATGGCGCCTCCTCGGCGAAGTCCGCGGATGCCCGAAGCGATCGAAGCTCACGCAGCGCCTGGCCGATGGCGGGAAGGTCCGGTGCGACGGCCGTGGCGGAGAGCGCTTCAAGGCGCGTCAGGGCCGCTGCAACGGCCGGGTTGTCCTCCCGGAAGTAGCGCTCTATCCATGCGCTCACCTGGGCGATCGCATCCCGGTAGGGCCCCTGGTCGCCGCGAACCGCGGCCAGCTGGGCGACCCGCAGCTGGAGGCGGATGTTCTCGCGCAGCAGCCGTTCCTGCTCGATAGTCAGCGGTTCGGTCGCATCCGGCTGGTCCCGGTGGACCACCGCAACTTCGGCCAGGGCGGCACGAAACTTTGCCCACCAGCCCTGTTCCTCGGTGTCGGGCTGTATGACGTTGGCGGATCCCGGCTTCGGCTTGCGCTGCTGCAGCAGGGGCCATTGCTCGACGGAATCGGCGATCGCCGCCAGGGCCCCGGAAATCTCCGTGCGGTCCGGGAGTTCGACGTCCCGGAGGCGCTGGATCTCCTTTGCCAGGGTTTGACGAACGCTGGCGTACAGCGGGTCGTCCACCGCCGCGAGATTGCTTTCCGCGAGACTGAGCGCGGTGATGGAACCGTCCGGATCCTCGAACAGGCTCAGGCGGGTGGCGGCCAGGCGCATAAGGAACTCGGCCTCGGCAACCAGCAACCGGTCGTCCTCGTCACGCCGCTCGCCGGCAAGCTGGCCCACCGATTTCTCCGCGATCTCCAGTCGGCGGGTCAGCGAGCGCAACTCCTGGCGCAGATTCTCCTCGACTCGCTGGGCCGCCGTCGATCCGGCATCGGCGCGGGCCGCGATGCTGTCGAGACGCCCCTCGAGCTGGGTCGTTTCGGACCGGATGGCTTCCAGTTCTCCCGCAAGAGAGGATTCGACGCGTTCGATGCGGCTGGAGACGGCCGATATCCTGGGTTCCAGCGCGTCGGAGACGTTGCTGGCCGCCGATTCTATACGGGCCTGCCAGTCCACTTCTGGTTCGCTCGAGGCGGCTTCCTGGCTGCGCCAATAGAGGTAGCCCGAGAGGCCTGCGGAACCGAGCGCAAGGAGCAGCGCCAGGGCGGCGAGGCCTCGGCCGCCGCTCCTGGTCGGCGGCGCTTCCCTGGACGGCGGCGCCGGTGGCTCCGAGTCAGGCTCTTCGGGTGGCCCAGCGTTCTCCTCGGCGTCGGGCTCGGGGCCGTTCTCCTGGTCCGTCACTTCGCCTTCTTCAGGGTTGTCTACCGGTTCCTTGGTGTCTTCGCTCATGCTGTCCTTCCGCATCGATCAGTCAATGAAACGGGTCGCCGTTTCCAGCAGCGACCGGTCGTCCGGACGGCGGCTGACCGCGACATAGGCAAACCCCATCGCCCGTGCCTCCTCCCGAAGCCGGGCACTGGGGACCACCAGTGGTCGGGTGGTCAGGCCGTCGAACATCTCACTCACATTCTTCAGAATCTCGGCGCTGGCGGCAATGACGATGACCCGCCCCCACTGGCTATTCAGCTGGCGGGCGGCCTGTTCGCTGCGTTCTGGCGGGCCGCGCCGGTAGACGTAGGACCAGGCGACGCGATGCCCCGCCTCGCCGATGGCGTCGGCCAGGAGAGTCCGTCCGCCGCGGGCGGCCAGGATCAGGGTGTCCCCGAAATCAGCGGCCGGGACTGCCGCGAGCAGCGCCTCGCTGCCTCCTTCTTCCGGCGCCGTGACCTCCGGAAAACCGGCCATCAGTAGCGCGCGCCGGGTGGTTTGACCCACGGCGTAGAAGCCGAGCTCGCTCGGCCAGTCGCGGCGGGCTTTCCGCGCCAGGGCACAGCGTACGGCGTTGGGGCTGGTGAAAATGGCGGATCGATAGGTGGACAACCGGTCCAGCTCGGCCAAGGTGGCTTCGTCCTCGCAGCACTCGATGGAGATTCCGGGTTGAACGATCGGGAAGCCGTTGGAAGCATGGACCAGGGACGCCATCCCCCGCGCTTCGGGTTCCGGGCGTGTGACTAGGATCGGTGTGCCTTTCAGGTTCATTTCAGTGCCTCGATGATCGCGGCGGCGCCCTGGTGGTGAAGATCGTCTGCGGCCTGGCGCCCCAGTTCGACCGGTGAGGTCAGGTCGCCCTTGGCCTCGGCGCGCAGGGTTCTCTGTCCGTCCGGGCTTGCCAACAGTGCCCGCAAGCGGATCTGCTCGCCTTCGACCTGGGCGAAGCCGGCCAGCGGCATCTGGCAGCTTCCGCCCAGTGCCTGACTGACGGCGCGCTCCGCCGAGACGCAGGCGCGTGTTTCGCGGTCCTCCAAACGCTGCAGCAACTCGATGAGAGGCCGGTTGTCGGCCAGACATTCGATGCCCAGGGCGCCCTGGGCGACCGCCGGCAGCGAGATCTCCGGAGCGATGGTCTGGGTGATGCGCTCCCCCATGCCCAGCCGCTGCAGTCCGGATGCCGCGAGCACTATGGCATCGTAGTCACCGGCGTCCAGCTTTGCCAGACGGGTGTTCACGTTGCCTCGCAGGGCGCCGATCTGCAGGTCCGGCCGGGTCGCCAGCAGCTGCGCCTGGCGGCGCAGGCTGGAAGTCCCCACACGAGCCCGCTCCGGCAGCTGCTCCAGTGTTTCATAGCGCGGGCTCACCAGCGCGTCGCGGGGGTCGTGGCGGGCAAGCACGGCTGCGACCGCGAATCCCGCGGGCAGGTCCGCCGGAACATCTTTCATGGAGTGCACCGCTAGATCGGCTTGCCCAGCCGCCATGGCCTCCTCGAGTTCCTTCAGGAACAGTCCCTTGCCGCCGATGGCCGCCAGGGAACGGTCGAGCAGCTTGTCGCCCCGGGTCGACATGGGCAGCAGCTCGATGCTCATGTCGGGCTCCAGCGCCCGAAGCTGGTCAGCTACGTACTCGGCCTGCCATAGCGCGAGCGGGCTTTTCCGGGTGGCAATGGTCAGGGTCGTTTTCATAGTGCTTGTACCACTTTGCGTACGTCCGGCAGGTTGCGCCGACTGATGTCCAGCTTTCGATCGGTGCCTCGCAGGGTGATCAGCGTACCGCCGTCCGGGGATTTCTCCAGGCCGCGCACGTGTTTCATGCTGACCAGGGCGTTACGGTGCACCCGCAGGAAGCGCTCTCCGAACTCTTCTTCGAGCGCGATCAGCGGCTCCTCGATCAAGGTCTCGCCGTGCTCCTGGACGACCGTGACGTACTTGTGCTCGGCGATCAGGCAGATGACGTCTTCGATGGGAATCAGCTCCAGGTTGCCGCGAATCCGCGCACACAGGTGGGTGCGCTGCTCCGGCTCCGGTGGCGCCGGTCTGCCGGCATGATAACGGGAGGCTTTCTCCAGCGCAGCCTCGAGTCGCTCCCGGCGCACCGGCTTGACGAGGTAGTCCACGGCACTGGCCTCGAAGGCCTTCAGGGCATATTCGTCGTAAGCGGTGCAGAACACGACGACCGGTGGCTCCTCCATGCGCAACAGGTGCTTGGCGGTCTCCAGCCCGTCCATCTCGGGCATCTGGACGTCCAGCAGCAACAGGTCGGGCTCGAGTTGCTGCGCCTGTTGCAGCGCTGCAACGCCGTTGCTCGCATCCCCGATGACCTCGTAGCCGTCGATCTCTTCCAGCAGGCGCTGCAACCGCTCGACGGCCAGTGGCTCGTCGTCGACGATCAGGACCTTCATTTGGTCGGAAGCTTGGCTCATGACCGCTTCTCCCTCTGCATGGGTACTTCCAGGCGTACGACGTGGTCCGCGTTTTCCCCTTCTACCAGTTTAGCGCTCCCGCCAAAATGATGACGCAACCGTTTGCGGATATTGCCCAGTGCGAGGCCGGTTCCTTCCGGTATGCTGCGACGCCGTCGGCGCGGAACGGGGTTGGCGACTTCGACCCACCAGCGGTCCCCGTCCCGTCCGCCTCGGATGCTCAGCGTACCGCCGTCGCCCAGGTGTTGAATGCCATGGTGCACCGCATTTTCGACCAGGGGCTGGATCAGCAGCGGAGGGAGCATCTGTGCCTGCGGAAGATCGTCGACATCCCACTCGACCTGCAGTCTGTCGCCCAGGCGCAGTGCTTCGATATTGAGGTAGCGGCGGCACAGGTCCAGTTCCTCGGCCAGCGTCGCGCCCTGGCTCGGTGCCTTGAGGGTCGCTCGGAACAGGTCGGAAAGGTCTTCGATGGCCCGCTCGGCGTCCTCGGGACGGGTGCGGGTGAGACTGGCGATCGTATTCAGACTGTTGAACAGGAAGTGCGGTCGAATTCTCGCCTGCAGCGCCTGGATCTGGGCCAGTGCCCGCGCTTCCAGGTCCCGGCGCCACTGCGACTGTATGTAGAAATAGCGCAGTGCCAGTGCGGTCACCAGGGCGACGATGGCCAGGTTTCCGATCAGCATCCAGCCGGTGGAAACGGGTTGATCCAGGACCCCCAGGCGGAGGGTCCGGTCCAACCAGACGCCGGCGATGGTCGCGCCGGCCGCCACTGCGAGGACCATCAACTCCGCCAGCGCCGACCCAAGCAGAACGGGGCAACGGTCCAGCCAGCGACGGCAGGTGCACAGAAGTGCCGCCGACCAGAGCGCGATGCACTGGGTGAAAAGGGTCTTGAGACCCACTTCACCCCAGCTCAGCCCGCTGATGTTGGGTGGCGCCAGCATGATCAGCATGACCACTGCCTGGGCGCCGATGAGAACGCCCAGCAACGCCGATGCGGTGCAGAATTCGGGAAACCAGCCGCTCGCTCTGTCGTCGTTCACGCCAGGATGGTGGAAAGGAACCGGCGGATGGCGTCGATTTCGTCGGGCGAGACGCCGTGGGGAATCGGGTAGGTCTCCCAGGACACCTCGTAGCCCAGCGAGCGGAGGTAGTTCGCGCTGGCCTCGCCGAGTTGTATCGGCACCACCGGGTCCATGTTCCCGTGTGCCATCCAGATCGGGGTTCCGTGATTGGCCGGATCGGCTTCCGAGCTCACCTGCTCGCGCAAGGCCAGGTAGGTCGACAGGGCGATGATCGCCGCCAGCCGCCGGGACCGCCGCAGCCCGGTGAACAGGGCTACCGCGCCCCCCTGGCTGAAACCGGCCAGGACGATCCGCTCCGGGGCGATACCCCTCCCGATCTCCCGCTCGATCAGTTCATCCACCTGCCCGGCGGACTGGCGCATGCCGGTTTCGTCTTCACGCTGGGACAGATCGAAGCCTGTGATGTCGTACCAGGCGCGCATGACGATCCCGTTGTTGATGGTGACGGGTCGGGTCGGCGCATGCGGGAACACGTAACGGATAGCCGGCTGGCCGGGCCATGCCAGCTGGGGGACGATCGGCTCGAAATCATGTCCATCGGCACCCAGCCCGTGCAGCCAGATGACGGCGGCGGTCGGGTCCGATGCGGTTTCGATTTCAAGGCAGTCGAGCATGGCCAACTCGGGCAGGAACGGGCTGCTCATTGTGGCCAAGGGGCCTCCGGATTTCCAGCAATCGGCTATACTTCGCCGATGATTTTCAAAGCCGCACGAATCCTGTGCTTTGCCCTGGCGCTGGCCATGCTGGCCGGCTGTGGCCAGAAGGGCGATCTCTACCTGCCCGATTCCGATCCGCCCGCAGAGTCCCAGGAAGACGAAGAAGAAGCGTGAAGCGCCGGTTCGTGAAGATGCACGGCCTGGGCAACGACTTCGTGCTGATCGATACGCGGGCCGACGGTTGGATTCCTGATGTTTCCGTGATCCGGTCGCTGGGGGATCGCCGGCGGGGTATCGGCTTCGATCAGCTGCTGGTGATCGAACAAGCGCCCGGGCATGTAGCCGGCTATCGCATCTTCAACGCCGACGGCAGCCCGGCAGGTCAGTGTGGCAACGGCGTGCGCTGCGTCGCCCGCTGGCTGGCCGATCGCGGTGAACTGGAGCGGAGCGGGACACTGGTCGGACCCGGTGGGCCCGTCGGCATCGAGATCGCCGCGGATCACCACGAGGTGACTGTGGACATGGGCGAGCCGGTGCTGAATCCGGATGAAATCCCGTTTGTCGGTCATGCCGCGCCCACGCCAAACGAGTTGGTGCACGAGGAACGAACGGTTGAATTCGTGGCCCTGTCCATGGGCAATCCCCATGCCGTGATCCGCTGTAGTGACCTCGGTGACGGATTGATTCCGCGGCTGGCCGCTGGGCTGCAACAGGACTCGCGGTTTCCCGAGGGGGTCAACGTAGGCTTTCTGCAGGTGCGGGCGCCCGACCAGGTCGGCTTGCGGGTGATCGAGCGCGGGGTGGGCGAAACGCCGGCCTGCGGCAGCGGGGCCTGTGCGGCGGTCGTTGCCGGGCGCTTGCTGGAAATTCTCGGCCCGGCGGTACGGGTGGCGTTGCCGGGCGGCGAGCTCCGGATTTCGTGGAAGGGGCCGGGTGAAACCGTCCGGATGACCGGGCCGGCAGCCTATGCTTTCGAAGGAGAGTTTGACGCATGAGCAAGGACGGAGTGACCGAAGAGCAGCAGGTGGTGGCGTTCCTGGAAGCCAATCCGGACCTGTTGTCCCGACATCCGGAGCTGGTCGAATCCCTGGTGATCCCGCACGCTGCCGGCGACACGGCCTCGCTGGTCGAGTACCAGGCGCAGGTGCTGCGCGATCGCAATCGCGATCTGACCAGCCGGCTGCGGGACTACCTCCAGCGGGCGGAGGAAAACGAGGCCCTCCTGCGCCGCGTGCATGGTTTCTGCCTGGAAATCGCCGCGGTCGATTCGGCACCGACGCTGGTTGCCATGACCCGCGAACGGCTCCTGCGCGACTTCGGCTGCGATTTCGTCTCGATGGGCGGCTTCAGCGAGCGCGACATCGACGGCTGGCAAAACCTGGGCGAGGAGGCCGCCCGTGATCTCGAGTCGTTTCGGGTGGCCCACCGGGGCGTGTGCGGGCGCCTGAGCCGCGATCGGTTGCGCTGGCTGTTCGACGAGGGGGACCTGGGCGAAATCCAGTCGGGGGCCATGGTCACGCTGGGGCCCCCGGGCTTCGGAATTCTCGCCGTGGGCAGTCGGGAAGAGCACCGCTTCTTTCCCGGCATGGGAACCCTGTTTCTGGAACTGCTCGCCCAGATGGTCGGCCAGCGGCTGATCGCGGTGGATGGAGAGCATGCCGACCGCTGACTGGATCGAGCGGTTCCTGAGCTACCTGGCCGACGAGCGGCGGCTGTCCCCACGCACCTGCGAAGCTTACCGGCGCGACCTCGAGCAGCTCGCCACGCGACTCGAGGCGTGGGAATTGGACTGGCCCTCGCTCGGTCCGGACCAGCTGCGTGGGGAGGTGGCCCGTCTGCACCGGCAGGGACTGAGCGGTCGCTCGATCCAGCGGCGCCTGGCGGCGATCCGGAGCTTCTATCGCTATCTGCGGCGCGAGGGGCTGGTCGAGGCGAATCCGGCTCGGGGCATCCGGGCGCCCAAGTCGGCGCGCAAGCTGCCTGCCGTCCTCGACCCGGACGAGATCCGGCGCCTGATCGAGATCCCGGTGGACACGCCGATCGCGGTGCGGGACCGAGCCATGCTGGAGCTGTTCTATTCCTCGGGATTGCGCCTGAGTGAACTGACCGACCTGTGCTGGCCGGACCTCGACCTGGAGCAGCGACGGGTGCAGGTGACCGGCAAGGGCAGCAAGAGCCGCTGGGTTCCGGTCGGTCGCCCCGCATGCCGGGCGCTGGCGGCCTGGAAGGAACAGCAGCCCTCTTGGGGTGGCGCGCTCGAGGATGAGCGGGTCTTCACCTCCCGCCGCGGTACCGGTCTCACGCCGCGGGCGGTCCAGCAGCGAATCAAGCACTGGGCGCGCCGGCAGGGGCTCTGGAAGAAGGTGCATCCGCACCTCCTGCGCCACTCCTTCGCCAGCCACCTGCTCGAATCCAGCGGCCACCTGCGTGCCATCCAGGAACTGCTGGGTCACGCGGACCTCAACACCACCCAGATCTACACCCACCTGGACTTTCAGCACCTGTCCGAGGTCTACGACCGCGCCCATCCGCGGGCCCGCAAGAAATCGGACAAATAGGCCGGCACCGGCCGAACTTGCAACAGGCAGCGCCAGCCCACACGTTTTAACGCACCGCGGCCTGAACTGGAGTTATCTTGGATACCTATCACGGCACGACAATCGTCTCGGTCCGGCGCGGACCGAACGTGGTGATCGGCGGAGACGGCCAGGTCACCATGGGCAATACGGTCATGAAGAGCAACGCGCGCAAGGTCCGTCGCCTCTACCGGGACCAGGTGCTGGCCGGATTTGCCGGAGCCACGGCGGATGCATTCACACTGTTCGAGCGATTCGAAGGGCAGCTCGAGAAGCACAGCGGACACCTCGTGCGTGCCGCGGTGGAGATGGCCAAGGACTGGCGGACCGACCGGGTGCTGCGCCGCCTGGAAGCACTGCTTGCGGTCGCGGACAAGGAAACGTCGCTCATCATCACCGGGAACGGCGACGTGATCGATCCGGAAGAGGGGCTGATCGCGATCGGGTCCGGTGGACCCTATGCCCTGGCTGCGGCCAAAGCGCTGCTCAACAGTACGGAGCTGGCGCCGCGCGAGATCGTCGAGCAGTCGCTGGCCATTGCCGCGGACATCTGCATCTACACCAACCAAAGCCTGACCATCGAAGAACTGGACGACTGAAATGTCCGAAATGACTCCCCGTGAAATCGTCCAGTCGCTGGACAACCACATCATCGGCCAGGACGAGGCCAAGCGAGCCGTGGCGATCGCCCTGCGCAATCGCTGGCGGCGCATGCAGGTGGCCGAGGAACTGCAGAACGAGATCACCCCCAAGAACATCCTCATGATCGGTCCGACCGGCGTGGGGAAGACGGAGATCGCCCGCCGCCTGGCCGCGCTGGCCGGGGCACCGTTCATCAAGGTGGAGGCCACCAAGTTCACCGAGGTCGGCTATGTCGGAAAGGACGTCGAGTCGATCGTCCGCGACCTGGCCGACATCGGTTACAAGCTGACCCGTGAGCAGGCCATGGCCCGGGTACGCTCGCGGGCGGAGGACGCCGCGGAGGACCGCATGCTCGACGCGCTGCTCCCGCGCCGCCAATCCGGCAATATCGGCTTTGCCGGCAGTCCCGAAGAAGCGGCGAAGGCCGAGGACAACGAGACCCGCCGCAAGCTTCGCCAGCAGCTCCGGGAGGGCAAGCTGGACGAGCGGGAAATCGAACTGGAAATCTCCAGCTCGGTCGGGGTGGAGATCGTCGCCCCGCCCGGCATGGAGGAGATGACCAGCCAGCTGCAGAGCATGTTCCAGAACCTGTCCGGCGGCCGCTCCCAGAAGCGCAAGATGACCATCCGTGCCGCGCGCCCGTTGCTCATCGAGGAAGAGGCCGGCAAGCTGGTCAACGAGGACGAGATCAAGGCCCAGGCCGTCCGGGCCGCAGAACAGAACGGGATCGTCTTTCTCGACGAGCTGGACAAGATCACCAAGCGTTCGGAGCACGGCGAGTCCGGTGGCGTTTCCCGCGAAGGCGTACAGCGCGACCTGCTGCCGCTGGTCGAGGGCAGTACCGTGTCCACCCGTTACGGCATGATCAAGACCGACCACATCCTGTTCATTGCCTCCGGCGCCTTCCACATGGCGCGCCCCTCGGACCTGATTCCCGAACTGCAGGGTCGTTTCCCGATCCGTGTGGAACTGAAGTCGCTGACCGCCGAGGATTTCGAAAAGATCCTGACCGAGCCGCACGCGTCGCTGACCGAACAGTATGTCGCCCTGATGGCCACCGAGGGGCTCGAACTGGGGTTCACTCCGGACGGCGTAAAGCGCATTGCCGAGGTGGCCTGGACGGTCAACGAGCGCACCGAAAACATCGGCGCCCGGCGACTCCACACGGTGATGGAGAAGCTGCTGGATGTGATTTCCTACGAGGCCCCCGACCGGTCCGGCCAGACGGTCACCATCGACGCGGCCTACGTCGACGAGCATCTGGGCGAACTGGTCGCCGACCAGGATTTGAGTCGCTATATCCTGTAGGTAGGAATTCGGCAGCGGTTTAGCTCTTGGGGATACTCGGCCACTCCACAATCCTGTTCTTTGGCGCGGCTAACGAATAAAGCTCGAGTGTCATTCCTGCGATGCCGGCAGCGCCCGGACCATCCAGCCCAGGTCCTCCATCATCGCCACCAGTTCCGCCTCCGCGACCGGGGGACGGAACACACCCTGGAGAAAGGCATGGACCGTGCGGCAGATCCGATCATAGGTGTCCGTATCCGAGTCGCCCGGACCCTCTTGCCCAGCCAGCCAGGCGTCATCCGAGAATGTCCCGTGGTCCGCGCCAGGAACGGTCGCGACGAGGCGCAGGGCCCGATCGAGCTTTTCGAGGCCCGGCGCTGCGGTTACGCCGTCGATGCCCCTGCGAAGAAGCAGAATGGGTTTGCGGTTGCGCTCCCCACCGAAGTAGGGCGAGTCGGCAACGACGTCGTCGTCACCCAGAGCCCATGTCGAATCCAGGCCGATCACCGCATCGATGAGCGGATTGCGGCCCTGGAGAAGCAGCGCCAGGTCGCCCCCGGTGCTGTAACCCATTGCGGCCACCCGAGTTCGATCCACGCCGGGCAGCCCGATGACCTCTCCAAGAGCGACCTCCAGATCGCGCAACTGGTTTTCGACGCTGATGGGGTCGCTCGCAAATTGATAGGTCCATAGGGCAGGGTTCAGCTGAGGGACACCGACAACAACAAAGCCGCGCGCCGCCAGGAATTCTGCCAGGCGTAGGTTATCCGGGGTTCGGTTGTACCAGCCGGAGGAATACATCACCAACGGATAGCTGCCCCGCGCCCGCTGGTACTCCACGCACGCCCCAACCCGCGTCGCCAGCAGTTCGTCGACATCCCCAATCTCGCCCGCCAGCTTGCGATACGAGTACATGTCCCATTGGCGCAGCAAGTCGGCAGCGTCCTGGAAACCCTCGCCAGGTGGATCGGTTTCCACGTAGTCCGCGAGTTGCATTGACGGTGATTCGCAGCGCGCCACCGGCCGCCAGATATCGATTCGAATCGGCCGGGCGATCACGCCTTTAGGCGCGTCAAGGTTAGGACTCCGAGGCCAAACCCGGCTTTCGTCCAGCACCCAGCGGCGCTCGAAACCTACGTCGTAGCCAGCGTTGCCGGTATCCGCTCCGGAGGAGCCGGCGAGCGCGCAAGCAATGATGAGTGGTGTCCAATTCATGCGTTGTCCCCATCAGCTGTTGAAGCAGGACGCAAAGAGCGGCGAAGCGTTACAGCAACTCCGGGGACATCTGCCGAGGAAACAAGACGCACTGAGCGGGATCTCTTCGGCGATGCAATGCCTGGAGCGTCGCGATGTTCGGCGCGCAGACCCGCTAGGCGCTTTCGCGGAATTGTTCATGAGCCAGGACGACGGTTCAGCCTTCCTGGCGGACACTTCAAGACCCAGGAGGACAGTTCATGAGGCGACCTGTGCTACGGACGTCGCTGACGGGGCACAAGCGAGATGCATTTCGCGGCCGCGTAGCTCAGGTGGGGATCGCTACCTGCTGCACGTCCATACAGATCTGGACACCCTGAAGGCCGATGGCGAAGGGGCCGAGTCAGAGCTGGAAGATCGCTGCTGCGTTTCCGCGGAAACGTCCCGGCGGATGGCGTGCGATTCGAGCGTGCTGCGCTATCTGCACGACGACGCGGGCGAACCGCTCAACATTGGCCGCAAGACCCGCACCATCCGCCGGCGATCCGGCGGGCCCTGAAACAGAGGGATCGCGGTTGTCGGTTTCCGGGCTGCACCTGCACGCGATTCCTCGACGCCCATCACATTGAACATTGGGCAGACGGTGGTGAGACCAAGATGAGCAATCTGCTGCTCTTGTGT
>JAWVZU010000021.1:0-24003 GCA_033722075.1 Lysobacterales bacterium | reverse complement strand
TCAACACGGCGAGCGTCGCCGGTCTGTGTGCCGGACCCGGCCTGACGGCCTATTGCGCCTCGAAATTTGCGGTGGTCGGACTCGGTGAATCGCTCCGGGCGGAACTGAAGGGCCGGAACATCGGCGTGTCCAGCATCTGTCCGGGGATCATCAACACCCGCATCGTCGACGACGCCCGGATCAACATCAAACCGGGCGCGGCGGCGAACTCCGAGAGCCTGACCCGGTTCTACCGGCGGCGTGGCTGGTCGCCCGACCGGGTGGCGAGAGCCGCCGTCAAGGCCGTCCGCAAGAACCGCTCGGTCGTTCCCGTCGCCCCGGAAGCGTGGCTGATGTGGCTGGTCAAGCGCTTCTCCCAGCGCGGCCACGACCTGTCCGCCTATCTGCTCGGCCGCCGCCTGATGGAGCCCTGACGTCCCCACCTTTGAGGATTAGAATTCCTGCTCGTAGCGCAGCCACCAGGTGCGGCCGCGCAGGCTATGGTTGCGCACGTCGACCTTGGGATGGGAACCGATATCGGCAAACGGCGGGGCCTCGTCGAGGACATTCCGGACGCCAAGCGTTGCTTTCCCACCCCAAGGCAGCTTCCAGCCCGCAGCGAGATCGATGGTCCACCATTCGTCGACCTCGGACCCGGGGGTTCCTGCCGCGAAGGCCTCGGGCGTCACATCGCGGTAGCCATCGACTCCGAAGACCACCAGGTCCACCGACCAGTTTCCGCGAGACCAGGAGAGTCCCCCGCCCGTGCGCCACTCCGGCGCGCCCCCCAGGTCGTCGATGGTGAAGCCGGCCTGCTCTCGGGTCGGGCTGCCGGGCCCCAGCGAGCGCTCGAAGCTGAAAACGTTGCTCAAGTCCGCGTGGAAATGGAATGACCCGAGATCGCCGGGCTCGAACCGCCAGTCCAGACCCAGGTCGACGCCGTCAGTCGCCGCACCGCCCATGTTGACGAAGGCGCTGGTGACGCCGACCAGATCCCCGACCTCGGTACGCGCGACCGAAACACCCGGCGGCAGGTTGTCGTTCAATTCCAGAAAGAACAGCGACTCGACCGGCAGCCGCTCGATCTGGTCGTCCATCTCGATGCGGTAGTAATCGATGGAAAGCTCCAGGCCCGGGCGAGGAGCCCACACGGCGCCCAGGCTGAACTGGTCGGACGTTTCCGGCTCGAGGAAGGCATTTCCCGTGATCGTGAAATTGATGTTGCGTGCCTGGCAGGCCGAGTCACCCGGATCGTTGCCCGCCGCGTCGCAGGCAACGAGATCCACCGCCGAGACCAGACTGATGATGTCGCCCGAGAACATCTGTGACAGAGTCGGCACCCGAAAGCCCTGACCAGCGCTGACCCGTAGGGCCAGCTGGTCAGCAGGTTGCCAGCGGGCCGAGAACTTCGCAGTGAATTCTCCGTCGTCGGGCTCCGAGTAGCCGTCGTAGCGTCCAGCCGCCATCAGGTCCACGTGGTCACCCAGGGGAATTCTCCACTCGGTGAACAGCGACCAGGCACTGCGGTCGGCGTCGACATTGACCAGGTTGACCGGTGTGAAAACCTCCTCGACCGGGAATGGGCCGGCCGGGACGGACCGCAAGGCGTCTCGCCGCAAGTCCCCGCCTATAACGTAGCCCAGCTCGCGGTTCAGCACATCGCTGAAAATGCCGCTCCGCCAGCTTAGGTTCACCGCACTGAAGCTCGACTCCCCTTCGAAGCGATAGTCGGTCCGGATCGCCTCGATCACTTCCGGATCATTATCATCGCCAAACGGATTGTAGCTGCCCGCGAGGATCGCCTGCTGGAGCGCGGGGTAACGACCGTGGTTCTCCAGGAGGGCGCGGAGATCCGATTCCATGTGATGCGCGCTCAGTTCCAGGTCTCCGGTCTCGAACAGCCACTCCAGCCCCAGGAGCACATCCACGGAGGTTTCCTCGAGGGTGAAGCGCCGCGGGCCGAGATCGTCCATGCGAAACGCCAGCAGGATGGGCGACGGTGCCCTGCCCGCGCCGGGATCGAATTCCGGGTGGTCCGGATTGTTCGGCAGCATGATGAGCGGATCGGTGAGATCGAATTTCGCGGCGGCGGCCAGCTGGAACTCCGTGGTCACGTCCGCTGCGAGCAGCCGTCCGAAACCGCGCAAGCGAGGCCCGAAATCATGGTTCACATGGACGGTCCCGTAGCGGGGCCGCAGGGCGGGCAACTGCATGGCATCGTCGCTGAAATCGAACAGGCACACGGTCTCGGTAATTGGTCCCGGGCGATCACCGGTGAGCGGATCGCTCTCGTCCCAGATGCCGAAGGGGGCAACCCGCGGCGGGGGGCAAGCGGGTGCTGCAGTCACCGGTCCAGGTACGAAGGTGCCGTTAGCGAAGAAATCCAGTGCGAGATAGCTGGGAGGATCCCCCAGCTCGGTAAAACCCGATACCCCGCCGTTTCGGTCGAAGTCCGTGATCGCTCGGTCGTCGTCGAACAACCCCTCCCGATAGGGCGCTGAGAGCGTGACCATGAGCGAGCCCCGATCGAGCTCGAAACCATGCGCAAGATCGATCCGATGCTCGTTGAGACCAGGCTTGTCGGGTCGCGTGACCTGGGCCAGCAGCTCGGTCCCGAACAGGTCTTTTCGGGTGATGATATTCACCACGCCGCCGATCGCATCCGAACCGTAGACGGCCGAGGCCCCGTCGCGCAGGACTTCGACGCGCTCCACGGCGGCAATGGGGATGAGGCTCAAATTGGCGCTGGCGCCGCGCGACTGGCTGTCCAGCGCCACCCGGTGGCCGTCAATCAGGACCAGCGTCCGACCCGCGCCCAGCCCGCGCAGGTCGAACTCGGCCAACCCCGCGCCCAGGGACGGCAGGCTGCCGTTGAAAGACCCGAAGCTGTTGCTCGCCACCCGCCGCAGCACATCGCCCAACAGGACGAACCCTTCCCGCTCCAGCGCCTCGCGGTCGACGACCGCGACCGGGAGGCTGCCCTCGAGCTCGATCCGGCCGAGCCGGGACCCGGTGACGATAACTGTCTCCAGCCTCGCCGTCTCGTCGAGGGCGGATTCAGCCTCATCGGGCGGCTGGGCGCCGCCCGCCGTCCAGGCAAGCAGGACCGCCAGAGTCCCCGGAAGTGTTCTGGCAGGAATCATGTTTTCGTCTCCGCGCTCTGCCCGACGATCTCGCGCTCGGTTTCCAGGAGTTCCTCCAGGGCCCGGGTCAGTTCGACGAAGCGAGGAGCATCGCGCACGGGGGCAAAGACCGGGTCCCGGCGCAACACGTGCAGACTGCGAAACCCCCGCTGGACTGCGCGCTCCAACGCAGACAGGACCTTGTCGGCATCGCCTTCCAGCGCATGGAGCTGGGCCGTCCAATAGGCCAGGTGATCGTCGTCGCGCCCGCCGCCCCGCTCACGACCGAGCTGGTCCCGCAGAGCGTCCAGCGCCCGGTCGGCATCGGGATGACCAGCGCGGATCATGGCCATGGCGCGCCAGCCGCGCGCGTAGAGCCCGCCGAGGTTGAAACCCTTGATGTAGCGCTCGAAGACGATCGGCTCCTGCTGGCCCAGCGGCGCCAGCATGTCCGTAGCGAGGGCGTATTGTTCCTCGCGCGCGAGCAGCCCCCCGTAGAGGCGTCGGGTCGTGGCATCCGCGCGACCCGCTTCGACCAGCGGTTCAAGGCGCGCGATGACCGCCTTCGAATCCACTTGCGCCGCCACGATGAACTCACTCATTTGCGTTAGCGCCGAGTCGGGTTCGGCGTCCCGCATGGTTTTCAGGTGCGTCGAAGCGGACGGCAGGTCGCCGAGCAGTACGTAACCGAGGATGAGTGCGCTACGCCCGAGCAGATCGTCGGGTGCCTGGCGAAGGCCTTGTTCCAGCAGCACGACGCCCCGACCGGTGTCGCCCAGCAGGACCGAAGACAGGCCCACGATGTTGCGAACCCGCCCGTCCTCGGGAAACAGGACCAGCGTTTCCCGCATCAGCTCTCTCGCTTCCGCGTGGCGACCGGTCTGGATGAAGGTCCAGATCAGGTTGGCGCGCACCTGGGGATCGAGCCGGTCCAGCGAAAGGGATTTTTCATAGTAGGGGAAGGCCTCGTCGAAGCGATCCAGATACACCAGCGAGCTGGCGTAGACGTGGTACGTCAAGGCGTAATTCGGCGCGTAGCGGGTCGCCTGCTCGAAGGCTCGTTCCATGCCGGCCCAGTCCTCCGCTTCGCGCCGCTGCGCGACCAAAGTCCCCCAGGCTCGCCCGTTCCTCGGGTCCAGCTCAATCGCCCGCTCGGCAGCGGCGTTGGCGTCTTCCCGCAGCCGCTGCCGGTCGCGGCCGACCATGTGGTGGGTCCAGCCCAGAGTCTGGGCCAGCGCCGTCCAGGCGGTGCTGTTCTCCGGGTCTCGCGCCAGTGCTTCCCGGATCAGCGCCTCGCCCCGGGCCAGGGATTCCAGCGTGCGGCCCTCTGCGAGCTGCCATCCCCGCATCACCAGGTCGTAGACCTCGGGATCGGTCCGCTCTATGGGACTTGGGTCCGAGGCCACTCGTGTCTCCAGGCCGGTAACGACCGCCTGAGCGATCTCGTCCTGCACTGCGAAGAGATCGCTCAGGGGCCGGTCGAAGGTCTGCGACCACAGCAGGCTCTGGTCGCGTGCGTCCACCAGCCGCGCAACCACCCGGATCTTCCCCCCCGCGCGCTGCACGCTGCCCTCCAGCAAGGTGCCTGCCCGCAGCCGATCGGCGATGACGGCCGGATCTTCGGATGCCCGGGCGGCCGCAAAGGAGGAGCCCTTCGCCAGCACTGTCAGCTCGCCCACCGACAACAAGCTGTTGAGTATCGTCTCGGCAAAGCCCTCACCGAAATAGGACTCGGTCTCGCCCACAGCATCGAAGGGAAGAACGGCCACGCGAAGCGGATCCAGCGAGCCAACATCCCGAGCAGGTGCAGCCGGCCGAGCCTCCGGTTCGAGGCGGTCCAGAAGGGGCCGGACCAGCCAGGTGAGCAGGCCGGTGATGCCAAGCACCAGGATGCCGAACAGGATCAACCGGCGCAGGTTTGCCGGGTCGTCCGGGGCGCGGGTCAGGGTGATTCCGGCCTCGGTAACATCGAAAAACCAGGCCAGGGTCATGACCACGGGAAACCCGAGCACCGCGAAAACCAGCAGGAGATCGATCAGCTGCTCGGAGAGAAAACGTGCCAGCAGAGTGTCGGCGACTTCGATGAAGCCCCACGCCACGACGAGATAGACCGCAGCCACCTTGTCCACCTCGCGGCGGCGGATATCGGCAAGCAGTGAGCTTCCGGTTCGCGCCATCCCCTAAAGTTGCCATGGCCCGGTATCAGGATAGCGCCTCAACCGGCACGGCTTCAAAGCAGCCTAGTCCTCGGCGAGCACCAGCCGATCGACTCGCTGATAGCCGCGGGGCAGCTTCTTCCCGCGCTGGGCGCGGTCACCCCGGTAGTGATCCAGGTCGCTCCGCTTCAGCCTCAGGTAGCGCTGACCGGCCCAGACCAGGAGTTCGCCCTTTTCCGGCAGCACCGCAACGTCGATCACCCGCTCGTCTCCGGCCTTGAGCCGTTTGGGCGGGACATTGATGATCTTGTTGCCCTTGCCCTTGGCGAGTTCCGGCAACTCCTCCAGCGGGAAGGCGAGCAGGTATCCGTCGCTGGTGGCGGCGACGATCAGGTCGGAGGCCGGGTCCGGAGCAAGCACCGGCACAAGTACCTCGGCACCTTTCGGTACGGTCAGCATCTGCTTGCCAGCCTTGTTTCGCGCGTAGAGATTCTCGACCTGCGTGTAGAACCCGTAGCCATGGCTGGAGGCCATCAGCACGTAGTCCTCCGGCGCGGCCAGTACGGTGCCGATGAAGTGAGCTCCGGACGGCGGGCTGAAGCGGCTGGTCAGCGGTTCTCCCTGGCTGCGCGCCGACGGCAGCGTATGCGCCGGCGTTGAGTAGGTCCGGCCGGTGGTGTCGATGAACACGGCCTGCTGCGTGCTGCGTCCCCGCGCAGCCGATCGGAACCCGTCGCCGGACTTGTAGCTCAGCGCTTCCGGATCGATCTCATGACCTTTCCCCACCCGGGCCCAGCCTTTCTCGGACAGGACGATGGTGACCGGCTCGGAGGGCAGCAGGTCCGCCTCGGTCATGGCCTGGGCCGTTTCACGTTCGACGATGGGCGAGTGCCGTTCATCCCCGTACTGCTTGACGTCGGCGGCGATCTCGTCGGCAATCAGCTTCTTCAGCCTGCGACCCGATGCCAGGATCGCCTCGAGTTCCGCCTTCTCCGCCTCCAGCGTCTCCTTTTCCTCGCGGATCTTCATCTCTTCCAGCTTGGCGAGGTGGCGCAGCCGGGTCTCCAGGATCGCTTCCGCCTGGGCTTCGCTGAGATCGAAGGTCTCGATCAGCGCCTGCTTGGGTTCGTCCTCGTAGCGGACGATGCGGATCACCTCGTCGAGATTGAGATAAGCGATCAGCAGACCTTCAAGGATGTGCAACCGCTCGTCCACCTGGTCGAGTCGCCAGCGCAGCCTGCGGCGCACCGTCGCCTTCCGGTATTTCAGCCACTCGGTCAGGATTTCCGCCAGGTTCTTCACCTGGGGCCGGCCATCCAACCCGATGAGATTCAGGTTGACCCGGTAGTTGCGCTCCAGGTCGGTGGACGCGAACAGGTGGCTCATGAGCGCTTCCCGGTCCACCCGGTTGGAACGCGGGATCAGCACCAGCCGGGTCGGATTCTCGTGGTCGCCCTCGTCGCGCATGTCATCCAGCATGGGCAGCTTCTTGGCACGCATCTGCTGGGCAATCTGCTCCATCACCTTGCCCGGGGAGACCTGATGAGGCAGCGCGCTGATGACGATATTGTCTTCCTCCCGGCTCCACACTGCGCGCATCTTGATCGAACCGCTACCCCCGGTGTAGATCTCCCGGATCTCCTCGCTCGGGGTGATGATCTCGGCGCGGGTCGGGTAGTCCGGGCCCTTGATGTAGCGGCACAGCTCGGCTACTCCTGCCTCCGGATGCCCCAGCAGGTGCAGTAGCGCTCCGGCCACTTCGCGCATGTTGTGGGGCGGAATATCCGTCGCCATGCCGACGGCGATCCCGCTCGCGCCGTTGAGCAGGACATTGGGCAGTCTGGCCGGAAGGAGGATCGGCTCCCGGAGCGTCCCGTCGAAGTTCGGCTGCCAGTCGACGGTACCCTGCCCCAGTTCGGCGAGCAGCACCTTCGCGTAGGGGGCGAGCCGCGACTCCGTGTAGCGCATGGCCGCAAAAGACTTCGGATCGTCCACGGACCCGAAATTGCCCTGCCCGTCCACCAGCGGATAGCGGTAGGAGAAGGGCTGGGCCATCAGCACCATCGCCTCGTAGCAGGCCGAATCGCCATGCGGGTGGAACTTGCCGATGACGTCGCCGACCGTGCGAGCCGATTTCTTGTGCTTGGAAGCGGCCGACAGGCCGAGCTCGGACATGGCGTAGACGATGCGCCGCTGCACCGGCTTCAGGCCGTCGGCCAGGTGCGGCAAGGCGCGATCCAGCACCACATACATCGAATAGTCCAGGTAGGCCCGCTCGGCATATTCCTCGAGCGGAATCTGTTCGAACCCGCCGGGCGGGATCTCCAGCATCTGGGCCATCAACCTTCCTCTTTCGGTGGATTTCCACGGCGCCGGGCGGCAACCGCGAGCACGCAGCCATTGCGACCATAACGCCAGTGCAGGTAGCGAATCATCAGCCGGTCCAGCCACGACGGCGGCATGCTGGACGGCAGAATCTCCCAGGTCCGGTTCTCCGCGACGATCTCCAGCCCGGCCCCGGCAAAGCCGTCCGCGAGCTGGGCACGCTGCAACGGAGCCTCATCCGGCTCTTCGGCCTCGCGCGCATAGCCCGTGGCAACCGGCGCCGCCCGCCGATTCCAGCGTCGGATCGCCTGCGGCTCGGGAGAGTGAACCTCCACCGGTTCGGCGAGCAGTAGCAGCCCGTCGTTCTTCAATCGATCCGCCGCGGCGCCCAGCACGCGCGGAACGTCTTCCGGCAGCAGGTGGTGGAGACACCCGACACAGGTGATCAGGTCGAAGGAATCTTCCAACGTCTCCAGCCAGCCCGGAACATCGGTCCGACGCAGGGTGACCCCCGCCAGGCCGGCGTCCCGCACGTTGCACCCGGCTGAGTACAACATCGCTTCGCTGTGATCCACCCCGGTGACCGTCGAAAAACGCGCGCCATAGCGGAGGATCATGTGCCCGGTACCACAGCCGACGTCGAGCATCGACCCACCCGACGGAAGCAGCGCTTCAAAGGGGCCGAACAGCAGATCGTTGGTAAACCGGCGAGGCTCGACCACCACCTGGTGATACTCGGGCCCGATGATCTGGTGGTAGTCGATGTCCTTTCGGTAGTGGGTGCCGCTCTGGGAGTTCACTGCTCGCATCCTGCTTTCAGCGGCGCGAGATTACCACGTTCGGGGCTACAATGGATGCCCGCAGCGCAGCAGGATGAGCCAGATCATGAGCTTGCAGAATGACTCCGGCGCGGTGGTGGTCGTGGGCAGCTACAACTACGACCTCCTGTTTCGCACCAGCACCCTGCCGGGAATGGGAGAGACCTGCCTTGGCGAAGTCGCCTTCGCCCACGGCGGCAAGGGCTTCAATCAGGCCGTCGCCGCGGCGCGCCTCGGCGCCCCGACCGTGTTCATCGGGGCACTGGGGCAGGACGCCTTTGCCGAAGAAGTCCGGAAATTTGCCGGCGAGGAGTCGATCTGTGCCTGCTGGGAGCTTAGTGCGGACGTACCCACGGGCCTGGCTTCGGTGGCCGTCGATGGCGAGGGCAACAACCAGATCATCGTCGCGCCGGGCGCCAATGCCCGGCTCTCCGCCGATCACGTCATGAGCAACATGCCTGGGAACCCGGCCATCGTCATGACCCAGCTCGAATGCAATCGGGAAGCGTCCGTCGCCGCTCTGGCGCGGGTGCGGGATGCCGGAGGCATCGGGATCCTCAATCCGGCCCCGGCCACGACCGGCCTGGCGGACCTGCTGGCCACGGCAACCGTGGTGACGCCCAACCAGTCGGAGTTCAGCGCGCTGCTGGGTGAACTGGCCGGGGAGATCGTACGGCCCGACTGGGACCAATCCGAGCGCCTCCATGACCAGGCTCGCATGCTCGGCGTCGATACGGTGGTCGTCACCCTGGGCGAAGCCGGGTGTTTCGTGTCCCATGCACCGGATTCACGCTTCGAAGCAGCGGCACCGTTCTACCACGTGCAGGGCCTGCCCGCCGATGTGGTGGATACCACCGGCGCAGGTGACTGCTTCAACGGCGCCCTGGCGGCGGCGCTGCAAAGGGACGCGGTGGATTTCGATGCCGCCTGCCGCTTCGCCAACCAGGCTGCGGCACGCTCGGTCACGCGGAACGGGGCAGCGCCGTCCATGCCGCGCCTGGAAGATCTCAGGCTCGATCGCAGCTGATCCGAAGGATCTCCGAGAAAGGGCCTTCCTCCCCGGTCGACGAGGCTTCGTATGTCCAGTCGAAGTGATCCTCGCCGATGTTGTGGAAGGTGATCTTCGAGAAATGGGCCTGGAAGGCTTCGCGCGCCCAGCGGTCGCCGGTCATCACGATGTCACCGTCGATGCCACGCGCCTCGAAATGATCGAAGCGCGCCTGGGTCTCCGTCGCCCAGACCATCTGCCAGCGATCCGCGTCCGGATCGTAGGTGCGGAGGTTGGTGCCGATGGGCGAGCCGGCCGCCGGCACGAAGACGTCCTGCACCGCATGTCCATCAAGAACATAGTGGAATGTCCAGGTCGAGTGTCCGGGGTTCTCCTTCCAGGTTCCGTCCGGCTGCTTCTGCGATCCCTTGCAGGACCAGGACCCGACCAGGCGCCCGTAATCCCGGGCCACTCCCGGAGGAGCCTCTGCATTGGGACCACTCGCGATCGGCGTCGGCTCGGCGGCCGCCGCGGCCAGCATCAGCATCTCAATCAGCACTGCGTTACTCCCGTGGCATGTCCTGGGGACATTCAAGCAGAGCCAGGCCCATCATCCGATGCGTTGCTTGCTGAGTGAGTGACCGAAATTGACCGATCTTGCCTGCGCGCACCTACCCTCCAGTCGCAGGGACGAACACCAGTTCGAATTCGATCTCCAGTTCGTCCGCCACGCCGATGGCGCCGCCGAGTATGGAGAAGGGCTCCAGCCCGAAAGCCGACTGGGCGAGTGAGAAACGGCCGCGGACTTCGACCTGCGAGCCGAAATCCACCTTTAGCGGGACGTTGACGGTTCGGTGGCGCTCCCGGATCCGGAAGTCGATCGGGTACTCCGCGCGCCCGGACGCGAGTTCGGTGGCCGCGAGCTCGGCCGCCAGGAAAGGATGGCCCGACGCGGCGAGAACCTTCTCGCTGAGCATGTTGGCGCGCGTGTCGGTCTTGTCCTGCTTCGTCAGGTCCGAGTCGAAATCCGGTCCGGCGGCCTCCCGCAGGTCGTCCCGATCGACCTCGAGGTCGGCAACGGCCAGGTAAAGGTCGGCGGTGAACGTGTCACCGTCGCGAGCGGCCAGCCCGCCGATGCGAGACGCACTGACGATGTGATTGTGGCCCAGGCGGGCCATGCGCCCGGTCCGGCAGACCCGGATGCGCAGCTCGCTGTGCGATGGATCCACCTGCAGCACGGACCAGCCTTCGCCTGCCAGCTTCCGGTAGCGCTCGACGGGAAAGTCCGTCGGCTGTTCGGGCAGCTGCGAGAGATCCGGCAACGGTTGGCGAAAGCAGGCCCCCAGCAGCAGCACCGCCAGGCACAGCCCGGCTTTCTGCCAGATGAGCAATATTCGGGCTATTCGCGCCACTTGATGGAACAGCCCATGGACGGGTGCTGCTTTTCCGGTCCCTGGCCGGTGGCGACGATCTCCTCGAAAGCCGAAACGAGATCCCGCTTCAGGTCACCCCGGGAAGGTTCCCGCCCGGCCGCATCGAGACGTCCCCGGTATTGCAGCTCGAGGTCGGAGTTGTAGCCGAAGAAGTCCGGGGTGCAGATCGCCCCGTAGGCCTTCGCGACCTCCTGGGTCTCGTCGTAGAGGTAGGGGAACGGATAGTTCAGTTCCAGGGCAACCCGCTGCATGTTCTCGTAGGAATCCTCCGGGTAATCCAGCGGATCGTTGGACATGATCGCCACGCAGCCCACGCCCATTTCCTCCAGGGCCAGGCAATCTTCCACGAGCCTCTCCTGAATGGCCTTGACGTAGGGACAGTGATTGCAGATGAACATGATCAGGGTGCCTTTCTCCCCGCGGACGTCCCCCAAGGTGTAGCGCTGCCCATCCGTCCCCAGCAGGTCGAAATCGTGAGCCTTGCTGCCCAGCTCGGGATCGGGCGTATGCTTCAAAACCATCGAAACACTCCTTTTTGCTCAAGTCTGTGTGTTTTGGTCGGCAAGTATATAATGGCCTGTTTCGCTGACTGCCTGATACCGACACATGCCGGGAAAACTCTACATCAAGACCCATGGCTGCCAGATGAACGAGTACGACTCGGCCAAGATGGTCGACGTCCTCGCCCGCGCCCACGGTCTGGAAATCACCGACGAGGAATCGGAAGCCGATGTCATCCTCATCAACACCTGCTCCATCCGGGAGAAGGCGCAGGAGAAGGTCTTTTCCCAGCTGGGGCGCTGGAAACAGCTCAAGTCCGACAAGCCGGTCGTGATCGGTGTGGGCGGCTGCGTGGCGAGCCAGGAGGGCGAGGCCATCATCAAGCGCGCACCCTTCGTCGACCTGGTATTCGGACCGCAGACCTTGCATCGGCTGCCGGCGATGATCGATTCGGTGCGGGAGAAGGGCCAACCGGTGGTCGACATCTCCTTCCCGGAGATCGAGAAATTCGACAACCTTCCGGAACCCCGCAAGGAAGGGCCCAGCGCCTTTGTTTCGGTGATGGAAGGCTGCTCCAAGTACTGCACCTTCTGCGTCGTCCCCTACACGCGCGGCGAGGAGATCAGCCGGCCCTTCGACGACGTCATCGCCGAGGTGGCCGCCCTGGCCGACCAGGGGGTGCGCGAAATCAATCTCCTCGGCCAGAACGTCAACGCCTACCGGGGCCCCATGCACGACGGGACGACCGCCGATCTGGCGCTGCTGATCGAGTACGTGGCGGTAATCGAGGGCATCGACCGGATCCGCTTCACCACCTCGCACCCGGTCGAATTCACCGACCGGCTGATCGAGGCCTATGCCGAGGTCCCGGAGCTGGCCAGCTTCCTGCACCTGCCGGTCCAGAGCGGCTCGGACCGGGTCCTGTCCGCCATGAAGCGCGGCCACACGGCACTCGAGTACAAGCAGAAGATCCGCCGCCTGCGGGAAGCCCGACCGGGCATCAGCATCTCTTCCGATTTCATCGTCGGATTTCCCGGCGAGACGGAGCGGGATTTCGACGCCACCATGAAGCTCATAGAGGACATCGGTTTCGACCAGAGCTTTTCCTTCATCTACAGCCGCCGCCCGGGGACGCCGGCGTCCAGCTTTCCCGACGACGTGCCCATGGACGAGAAGAAGGCGCGGCTGCAGCGGCTCCAGGCCCGGATCAACGAACAGGCCGGCGAGATCTCCCGCGCCATGGTCGGGACGCGCCAGAAGGTCTTGGTGGAAGGACCCTCGAAGAAGGACCCGAACCAGCTCTGCGGCAAGACCGAGAACAATCGCGTGGTGAACTTCGATGGACCGGACCGGCTGCTCGGAAAGTTCGTGACCGTCGAAATCACCGAGGCGCTCGCCAATTCCCTGCGCGGGCGGGTGGTGACTAGAGATCTGGAGGCTGTCGCTTGAGCGGCAACCCCTACAGCAGCGACCTCGAGCTGCAGCCTGAGGACAACATGCGTCTGGCCAACCTGTGCGGGCAGTTCGACGAACATCTGCGCCAGATCGAGATGCGTCTGGGCGTCGAGATCAACAATCGCGGCAACCTGTTCCGGATCATCGGGGACGAGAAGACGGTGCGCGCGGCCGGCCGCGTACTCAAGGACCTGTACCGGGCGACGGAAACCGAGACCCTGACTCCCGGCGAGGTCAACCTCTATCTGCAGGAGTCGGGAGTCGATGCCCGAGCCGAGGAGACGGCCGAGGTGGAGCCGGTGATGATCCGGATCAAGCGCGGGGTCATCAAGGGCCGCGGTCCGAACCAGGCCAGCTACCTGCGCAATATCCAGGACCACGACATCAACTTCGGGATCGGGCCGGCCGGCACGGGCAAGACCTACCTGGCCGTGGCCTGCGCAGTCGAAGCCCTTCAGGAGGAGCGCGTGCGCCGCCTGGTGCTGGTGCGCCCGGCCGTGGAAGCCGGCGAGAAGCTGGGTTTCCTGCCGGGAGACCTGGTCCAGAAGGTGGATCCCTACCTGAGGCCCCTCTACGACGCCCTGTTCGAAATGCTGGGCTTCGAACGGGTGAGCCGCCTGATCGAGCGGAACGTGATCGAGGTCGCACCCCTGGCCTTCATGCGCGGCCGCACCCTCAACGATGCGTTCATCATCCTCGACGAAGGACAGAACACCACCGTCGAACAGATGAAGATGTTCCTCACCCGCATCGGGTTCGGCTCGACGGCGGTGATCACCGGCGATGTGACCCAGGTCGACCTGCCGCCCAAGCAACGCTCCGGCCTGCGCCACGTGATCGAGGTGCTCCGGGACGTCGACGGGGTGAGCTTCACCTTCTTCAATGCCAAGGACGTGGTCCGCCACCAGCTGGTTCAGCGGGTCGTCCAGGCCTACGAAGAGTTTGAACGCCGCTCCGAGGATGAGCGCTGATTCGCTGATCCGGGTGGACCTGTCGGTCGATGCCGATGTCGACCCGGAACTGGTCCCGGATGCGGCGCTCCTGCGGCGCTGGATCGCCAACGCCCTCGGCCCGCGCGAGCACCCGACGGTCATCGACCTGCGCGTGGTCGGGGAAGCGGCCATGACCGAGTTGAATGGAACGTTTCGCGGCAAGGCCCGACCCACGAACGTGCTCAGTTTCCCGGCTGAGCCCCTGCCCGGCGGCGAATTTCCGATCCTCGGGGACCTGGCCCTCTGCGCACCGGTCCTTGCCCGCGAGGCGACCGAGCAGGGCAAGCCGCTGGACCACCACTGGGCGCACCTGCTGACCCACGGCGTTCTCCACCTGCTGGGGCATGACCACCAGGATGAGACCGAGGCGGAGCGCATGGAAGCCCTGGAGATCGAGCGCCTGGCCGCCCTGGGGATACCCGATCCCTATGGTGATGATTAGGGCGCCGATCAGCCTTCAGCACTTGCACTGACGGACGACAGCCCTCATAAACGGCGAACTGACCGGAATTTGGATACACTTAAGGCTGCCCAAGCAGCGGGAGCCGATTGTCCTGCACCTTGATGAACGACGACTACCCTAGTAGCAACGGTTCCGAGCCCCGCAGTTGGCTGGAGCGTTTGAGCCAGGCCTTCTCAGGCGGAGAGCCCCGGAACCGTGAAGAACTTCTCGATATTCTCACCGAAGCCCACCAGCGCGACATCCTGGATGCGGACACCCTGAGCATGGTGGAGGGTGCCTTCGAGGTCTCGGAGGCGCAGGTTCGCGATGCGATGATCCCGCGCGGCCAGATGGTGGTCATTCCGCATGATGCGAAGCTGGAGGAGATCCTGCCCATCATCGTCGAATCCGGGCACTCCCGGTTTCCGGTGGTCAAGCGGGACAAGGACGAAGTGGTCGGCATCCTGCTGGCGAAGGATCTGCTGAAGTTCTTCGTCGACGGCCACGAGTTCGACCTGGAAACGGCCCTGCGCCCGGCGGTTTTCATCCCGGAGAGCAAGCGGCTGGCGGTCCTGCTCAAGGAATTCAGGGCGTCGCGCAACCATATGGCGGTCGTCGTCGACGAGTACGGCGGGGTATCGGGCCTGATCACCATCGAAGACGTGCTGGAAGAGATCGTCGGTGAAATCGACGACGAGCATGACGAGGACGAAATCGAATACATCGTGCCAAAGGGCAGCGGGCGCTTCACGGTCAATGCCCTGACGCCGATCGACGTGTTCAACGCGCACTTCGATTCGGCCTTCAGCGAAGAGGAGTTCGATACGATCGGCGGACTGGTCATGGGCCAGCTCGGCCGCCTGCCCGAGGGCGGTGAACAGGTCACCCTGGGAGACTTCGATTTCGAGGTGCTGCGGGCCGACAACCGGCGCCTTCACCTGCTCGGGTTGCGCCTGGCGGATAACTAGCCCGCAGCTGCACCTACGCGCGCACCGCTAGCCCGTTCTGTGAACACGTCTTTTCCAAGCCGGACCTCGCGCAGGTTGCTTGAACGGCTCTACGGCCTCTTGTCCGGTCTGGCTGTGGCGGCCCTGCTGTCCCTCCCGGGACACGCGGCCGCGCAGCAGGATGAATTGCGGGCCTCACTGGTGACCATCGATCCCGGGGCCCTTTACTGGGCACGCTTCGGACACAATGCCCTGCTCCTCGAACAGCCCGCCACCGGACTCCGCGTGCTGTACAACTTCGGGCTGTTCGACTTCGAAGCGGAGAACTTCCTGGTGAACTTCGTCCGGGGCCGGATGACCTACGAGCTCGGCGCCAGCCGGCCGGGCCCCGAATTCGACTACTACGAGTCCATCGGCCGGACCGTGCACATCCAGCAGCTGAATCTCTCGCCGACCCAGCTGGACCGACTTGCGGCCCACCTGGAATGGCACCGCACGCCGCCCCACGACACCTATCTCTACGATTATTATCTGAACAACTGCTCGACAAAGGTCCGGGATGCTCTGGACCTGGCCGTGGACGGACAGCTGGCCGAGCATTTCTCGGCGCTCCCCGCGGCCGAGGGAAACTTCCGGGACCACACCCGGCGGCTCACCTCACCCGTCGCCTGGCTGTATCTCGGCACTCAGCTGGGTCTGGGCCGCCCGGTCGACCGCGAGATCAGCCGCTGGGAGGAGTTCTTCATTCCGATGACGATGATGCGGGCGCTGGAAGACGTGGAGATTAGCTGGGAAGACGGCTCGCGTCATCGCCTCGTCGCGCGGACGACGCGCCTTGCGCCGGCCGGGCCGATTCCGATTCCGGCTTCTGCACCCCGCTGGTGGCCCGCCTTCCTGCTGGCCGGCCTGCTGCTCGCCTGCGGGTTGGGAGCCGTCGATCGCGGGCGGCAGGGCTCGCCGGCAACCCTGACCTGGTGGACCTTTTCCGGACTCATCGGCCTCGGCCTTGCTTTCCTGTGGGGATTCACCGATCACGGCGCCGCCTATCGGAATGAAAACCTGCTGCTGTTCTGTCCGATCGCATTGCTCGCCCTTTTCAAACCAGGAAACCTCGCCTGGCTGCGCGGCGTTGCCCTGATCCTGGCCGCCAGCGGAGCGGTCGCCCTGCTTCTGAAGTTTCTGCCGGGCGTGGTCCAGTACAACTACGAATGGCTCGCCCTGGCCTTGCCCGTGCACCTGACGGCGGCCGGGCTCCTTTGGCAACGAAGGGATACAGGCTAGCGCTGATTTGCGATGGCCACGAAATCGGCAACCGATAGCTGCTCGGCGCGGCTCCGGGGGTCCACGCCGGCCGCTTCCAGCGTCGCCGGCGCAACCAGCCCCTTGAGCGCATTTGCGACCGTCTTGCGCCGCTGCTGAAAAGCGTACCGGACCACCTTCGCAAAATGCACCTCGTCTGTGGCGACCGCGACCCGGTCGGCAAGCGGCGTCAGGCGGAACACTGCGGATTGGACCCGCGGGGCCGGAAAGAACGCCCCGGGCGGCACGCGAAACAGCGGGGTCACCCGGCAGCAATACTGCACCATGACCGAAAGACGGCCGTAGTCCTTTCCCCCGGGCGGTGCGGCCATCCGGTCGACCACCTCCTTCTGCAGCATGAAGTGCATGTCCCGGATGGTCTCCAGCTGGCCCAGGGCCCAGAAAATGATGGGCGTCGACACGTTGTAGGGCAGGTTTCCGACGAGCCGCAGCTTCGTTCCGAGGGCACTTAGATCGATCTCCAGCACGTCGGACTCGATGATCTCCAGGCCGGCCAGCTCCTCATCGGCGCGCAGTTCCCCGGCGAGGTCCCGGTCGATCTCGACCACGGTCAGCTTGCATGCGGAAAACAGGCGCCGGGTAAGCGCACCCCGCCCCGGCCCGATCTCCAGCACGAAATCCTCCGGCTGCGGGTCGATCGCCGCAACGATTCGCTCGATCACCTGTCGATCGTGCAGGAAATTCTGTCCGAAGCGCTTACGGGGCCGGGTCATCGGCCGTTCTCGCGACAACCATGTCCAGGGCCATCTCGTAGGCTGCCTTGAGACTGCCCCAATCGGCCTCACCTCGACCGGCCAGGTCCAGCGCGGTGCCATGATCGACCGATGTCCGGATGATCGGCAGGCCCAGCGTCACGTTGACCGCATCGCCAAAACCGGCCCGCTTCAGGACCGGCAAGCCCTGGTCGTGGTACATCGCGAGAATCGCGTCGTAGCCGTCCGCGAGCTGGGGCAGGAACACCGTGTCCGCGGGGAGCGGACCGTCGATGTCCCATCCGTCGACCCGGAAACGGGAGCATACGGGCGTGATCACGTCGATCTCCTCGCGCCCCAGACGCCCCCCTTCGCCGGCGTGGGGATTGAGTCCGCAGACGGCGACCCGGGGGCGCTCGACGCCGAAGCGAAGACGCAGCTCGTCGAGCAGGATCCTCAGCGTCGCGGCGAGGCCTTCCCGGGTGATCGCGTCAGGAACCTCGCGCAGGGCCAGGTGGGTTGTCGCCAGCGCCACCCGCAGCGCGCCAACCGCCAGCAGCATGACCACCTGATCGGCCCCGGTGCGCTCGGCAAGACGTTCCGTGTGGCCGGTGAAGTCGATTCCGGCCGCATTGATGATGTGCTTGTGCACCGGCCCGGTGACCAGCGCCGAATAGGTTCCATCCAGACATCCGTCGGTGGCCCGGTCCAGAGCCTCGACGACATAGGGTGAGTTGAGGTGATTGAGCTCGCCGGGCCGTACTTCCGCCGGCAGCGCCACATCAAGGCAGGCGATCTCGCCCGGTGCGGTCCGGTCTCCCTCCTCCACGAAGCGAAGGTTGGACCCAAGCTTGCGGGAGGTCCGCTGCATGAGTTCCCGGTTGGCCACGACCACGACCGGCGCGTCCGGTTGATCCGCCAGCAATCGGACTACGATCTCCGGACCGATCCCGGCGGGCTCGCCCGGCGTAATGGCAATCGGAGCAGGCATTCCCGGTTAGCCCACGGGCTAGATTCGATATTCGACGTAGGCCTCGTCGCGCATCTGGCGCATGAACAGTTCCAGTTCTTCCTGGGCTTTCTGTTCGCGCAGGCTCTCCCGGACCTGGGCCCGAATGATCTCCTCGGTCCGGTCCTGTTCGCGCTCGCCGGTCTTCTTGAAAATATGCCAGCCGTAGCCGGTCTGGAACGGCTGACTGATCTCACCCTCGTCCAGCTGCGCGACCACCTGCAGACCGCGCTGGCCGAAGGTGCCGGCAAATGCCTCGGCCTGGAACCAGCCCATGTCGCCGCCCAGGTTGGCCGAGGACGTGTCGTCCGAGAAGCTCTTGGCCAGCTCCCCGAAATCCTCGCCATCCATAAGGCGCGAATGCAGGTCGTTGATCATGTTCAGCGCGTCGGTCGGCGAAACCAGTTCGGTCTCCTGGATCATGAGGTGCTGGACCCGGAACTCCTCGACCATGCGCTGGGTCTGTTCGCGCTTGTCCGTCAGGCGCAGGATGTGGAAGCCGCTGGCACTCCGTACCGGCGTCGCGGTCTGGCCGATTTCCAGTTCGGCGATCATGCTGGCGAACATGGACGGCACCTGGTCGGCGGAACGCCAGCCGAGATCGCCGCCCTCCAGCGCCTGCTGCCCATCCGAGTAGGTGATCGCGGCGGTCGCGAAGTCCATGCCGCCCTGCAGCTGGGCATACACGTCCTGGGCCTTCTCTTCGGCTGCCCGGATGTCTTCCGGAGAGGCTCCCTCGGGCGTGCTGATGAGGATATGCGCCAGGCGGTACTCGGAGGTATCCAAGTTCTGGCTGGCCAGCGCAATGTCGACCTCGGTCTCGGTCACGTTGACCCGGGTCGTGGCGATGCGGTTGCGCAGGCGGCTGGTGAGGATTTCATCGCGCATCTCCTCCCGGAACTCCGCCCAGCTGAGCCCGTCGGCCGCGACGGTCCGGCGCAGCTGCTCGACGGTCAGGCCGGCCTGGCCGGCAACCCGCTCCAGGGCGCGGTCCACGTCCTCTTCGCTGGCCCGTATTCCCGTATCCCGGGCTCGCTGGATTTGCAGCTCGATCATGATCAGCTGGTCCAGGATCTGCTTTTCCAGCACGTCCCGCGGCGGGAGCTGGCGATTGGCCGCCCGGAACTGCTGTACGACGCGGCCCAGGGCGCGGTCCAGCTGACTGCGCAGGATCACGTCCTCTTCCACCACGGCAACGATGCCGTCGATCGGCTCTTCGTTCTGCGCGGTGGCCGCTGCGCTGATCACAAGACAGGCGCCGGCGAGGAACATTCTCACTTTGTTCATGGTCATTTTTTGTTCAAGTTCGATAGCCAAGAATAGCACGCTGCAACACCCGTTCGGTGCTGCGTCCGAAGGAGCCCAGCCCCTTCAGTTCCAACTCCAGATAGACGCCGTTTCGGTGCTCGCCGTCCTGGTTGCGCAGGAACCGTCGGGCAAACGCCCGCATTGCCCAGCAACAACTCTCGTATTCGAAGCCCAGCAGGGTCTCGAGGTCCGTATCGTCACGGAACGAGTAGTTGGCCCGGCCGACCAGTTTCCAGCGCTCGGCGACCGGAACCAGGAACGACGCATCCAACTGTCGAACCAGGCCACGGCGCTGACGATAGGCCAGGTTCAGGATCCGTCCCGCTGTGCCGCGATGTTGAACGGCGACCAGCGTCTGGTCCAGCTCATCATCCTCGGGATCGTACTGGACCCCGAGCGTGGCCTGCCAGAAATCCGAGGGGCGGTAGTGCATTTCGCCCACGACCGCCGAGGTATTCAGGTCCCTCTCGGGCTCATCCGGCAGCTGGATTCTCTGATCCCGGAAGTAGGCAATGGTTCCGATGCTGGCCTCGAACCGTTCCCGGCCACCCGGGTCGATCAGACGGGTCGTGGCAGCAAGGGCGAGCTGGTTCGCATCGGCCTGGCGATCGGCCCCGCTGAACCGGTTGGTCCGAAACAGCTGGTCGAAGCCGAATGTCAGCTCCCGGGAATCGAAAACCGGGAGTTCGTCCTGGCGCTCGAAGGGCACATAAAGGTAGTGGAAGCGCGGTTCGAGGGTCTGGTGACCGCCATTCTCCCGGTCCCGCTCGAAGAACAGACCGCCTTCCAGCGACGCAATGGGCGTGGTTCGATCGGGGGTCGTGTCTTCCGCGCCATCCAGGTCATAGGCGGTATGGCGGATCCCGATGGCCGGTTCAAGGTAATAGGCGGGATGGCGAAGGGGGACGCGAAGTTCCGGGTACAGGTCGAGGCGATTGCCCTTCACCCCCTGGTCCCGGTCGAAGGACACCAGCTCCGCGTCGAGGCCGAGCTCCAGCGGACCACCGAGGGCGCGTGCGCCGCGGAAATTGAGGACCGGCAATCGGTCGAAGGGTTCCCGATCGGCGGCGATATTGCGGTCAAGAACCTGGAACGCGTCAGCGGCGACGCTCGCCTGCCACCACTCGCCCCCGGCCGTCAGCGCCGCCGTGGAGCGCAGGTAGCTCCGCGACAGGGTCGTCAGACTGTCCCCGAAATCTTCGAAGTAGTTGCGGTCCGACACGTGATTGAGATCGACGTCCAGCCGCAACGACGATCCGACCTGGCCGGCATGGCGAAAGCTGGCCAGGGCCCGGTGGCGTCCGGTGAGGTCGTCATCGGGGAGATACTGGCCCGAGAATTCGCCGGCGTAGCGCGCCCCGAGGTATCGATACTCGAGCCCCAGCATGGCGCCGCGGTCGGTGACCAGCCGCGGTGTGATCGTGGCGTCCCGGTTGGGCGCGATGTTCCAGTAGTAGGGCAGAGCGAAGTCGATGCCGTTGTCGTTGGAAGAGCCCAGCGATGGATACAGGAACCCGGACTTGCGCCGATCGTCGAGGGGGAAGCTCGCATAGGGAAGATAGAGGATGGGCACGCTCTTGAAGCGCAGCTGCATGCCGCGCGCCTCGCCGCGTCCGGTCGCATAATTCAGGTCCATCTCGCGGGCTCGCAGCTGCCAGTCAGGCTCATCCAGCGCCACGCAGGTCGAGTAGGTCACCTGCGACAGCGAAGAGCGTTCCTGCCCGTCCAGCGTCACGAATTCGGCCCGTCCGCGCCCGCCGCCGTCACGAAGCCGGTAGACCACCTCGTCCAGGCGTCCGGTCTCGGCCTCCAGTTCGAGTTCCGCACGGCCCGCCTCGACCCGGATCTCCCGGGTGCGGTAACGGACCGCCCCGTCCGCCATGACACGCTGTGAGGGGCGCAGGTAGCGAATCTTTTCCGCCGCCAACTCCTGCTCCGCATCCCGGAGCAGCACATTGCCGCTCAGTATCGTGATGTCAGGCTGGCTGAGATCGATCGTGTCGCTTTCCACGACGATGTTGCGGCCTTCCGGGACCGGCCAGGGCAGCCAGCCTTCGCTATCGACCGGGCACACCGGGGCAGCCGGCGCCGAGCCGCTCATCACCATGAGCAGCGCGAATCGGCATACGGGTTTTCCGGACCGGGAATCAGGCACGAAGAACAGGGTCTCTTCAGCGGGGCGCGCGTAACATGACACAGCCGCTAAGGCGCCGCAACCGCTTCCATCAACTCGTCCAGCCGGGCGGCGCGATGATCGTCCTCCAGGGCCGCGAGGGACTCTACCGAGCGGTAAAACGCCTCGAAGTCCCCTCCGGCCTCGGCAAAGAGGCGCTCGAAGGCCGGAACGGCCGATTCATAGGTGGCCACCAGCCCCAGCTCGGCATTGTTCGGGGGCCCCGACGCAAACCAGCGATCGTAGCCAGCGTAGCCATCCCACTCCGCTTTCCACCGCGCGTACGCCGCACTGAGCTCGGCCAGGATCCTCTCCTTTCCGGCCCGCATGGCGGACTCCTCCAGGGGCGAGGCATAGAGATCGGAAAGGCGCTGCCGCGCTCCCAGGAGCAGGGCCGTGAAGCTCTCCTGCCGGGCCAGGGACTCCCGTGGATCGTCCTGACCCAGTGCGCGGGCCTCGGCATAGCGCCGGCGCCCGATCTTCTCCACCGCGGAGGCGAACGATTCGTTGAAGCGCGTATCGCCGTTGACGAAGACCCGCTCATGAGCCAGCTCGTGGAAGATCAGTCCCGCCAGCTGGCGGTCGTCGTAGACCAGCATGGTGTTCAGAACCGGGTCGTTCATGAATCCCAGCGTCGAATAGGCCAGCCCCGGCGCGATGGCGGTTTCCCATCCGGCCTCCTGCAACCGCGCTGCCTCGGCCTCCGCATCGGCGCGGTCGAAATAGCCACGATAGGTCAGGCAGCCGACAAAGGGGTAGCACCACTGTTTCCCGGCCAGGGAAAACTCGGGCGCCGCGGTGACCAGCCAAACCGTGACGTCCCGGTTCAGGTCCGCATAGTCGGTGTAGCTTCCACTGTCCGGCAACTTGAGCTCCCGGATGGCGAAGCGGCGGATGTCCTCGACCCGTTGAAGCCGCGCCCGCAGCGACTGTTCCGTGTCCGGGTCCTCGATCAGGCGGTCGATGCTGCGCCGCTTGAAGGTGAGATCGAGGTGTCCGCGCACGGCCTGGCCGTAGTAGCCTAGCGAAGCACAGCCCACGGCGCCGATCGACCCGGCCAGGACCAACACGAGGATCGCGATGAGCGAGTGGTTTGAAAACGACGATTTCTGGCGAATTTTCGGAAAGTGCATGTTTCAGCCGGAAAAGTTCGAACGGGCGGCGTCCGAGATCGACGCCATTGTCGCATTTTGCAACAGCCCGGTGCGCGATGTGCTCGACCTGGGCTGCGGACCGGGACGGCACGCGGTGCCGCTGGCCCTGGCCGGAAAGCGGGTCACCGGCGTCGATCTCTCGCCGCACCTGCTCGCCCAGGCCCGAGCCTATGCCGAGGCACACGAAGCCCGTGCCGAATGGGTGCAGGCCGACATGCGGGAGTTCCGTTCACCGGGCGACTTCGACCTGATCGTATCCATGTGGACCTCCTTCGGCTATTTCGACGACCCGGAGGATGACCGGGAAGTCCTCGGCCTCTGCCTGGAGAACCTGCGCCCGGGCGGGACCCTGCTGGTCGACATCGCCGGCAAGGAATACATGGCGCGCAACATCGAGCCGGTGCATCTCACCGAACTGGACGACGAATCCCTGCTCATCGAACGGCCGACGCTGGAAGACCGGATGTGCAGGTACAGCAACGAGTGGCTGCTCATCGAGGGCGACCGGGTCCACCGGGCCCATTGGCATCACAACCTGTATTCCGCCCGCGAACTGGCCGATTTGCTGAGCGACGCCGGATTCGAACCGCCGCTCATCTATGGCGACCTGGAAGGCAACCCCTACGACCTCGATGCCGAGCGCCTGATTGCCGTGGCGCGCAAGCCGTAGTCCAGGGCACTAAGGGGTTCCGGCGACCGGTTCCGCCGTGGGCAGCGCATCGCGCAGCACGAATCCGATCGTCTGCTGCCCCTGCACCGATATGGGGTGCCCCTGGGCATCACGCGGCGGCCGAAAGCGCCACTTGCTCACCGCATTCAGGGTCGCATCCACGAAGATATCGTTGTCCGGGCTTGCCGAGACCACCCAGACACGGACCACCTCCCCCTGCTCACCGACTTCGAAACCGACCACGACCTCACCTTCGATGCCTTTCAGCAGGGCACGATAGGGATACCTCGGCGGCAGCATGGCCTTCGGAATGAGTCCGCCGGCAAGCATGTCTCCGCCCCGCCAGCCCGGCTCGAGCCGCGGCCGGTAACCGGAAAGGAGGCCCGCGATGTCCCAGTGCGGAGCGGCGACCGATGGTCGTGTGTCCATAACGGGCGCCGGTGCGCTGACGGTTTCCGGAACCGGTTCTCGAGGCGGGGTTGGAGGCGGACGAATACGCTTCCGGTAACGGACCGGATC
>JAWVZU010000020.1:0-25101 GCA_033722075.1 Lysobacterales bacterium | reverse complement strand
GGAACAGCGCCTCAAGTCGGCGGTGCCCCCGGCGGAAGGGTCGGAAGACGAAATCTACGTGCCGATCCTGCCGTCCCAGGCCAGGGCATTGTTTCGCAGCGGGCTCACCGTCTGCGCCGCCGGCATTTCGGACGTCAACGCGCGCCTGGGCGCCTTTGCCGAGGGCGTCCGCTACGCCCTGTCGATTCCCGACCTGCGATTCAACTCCTATCTCTCACCGCACGACTCCGGGTTCAATCTGCACTACGACGTGAAACCCATCTTCCTGATCCAGCTGGCGGGCCAGAAGCGCTGGTGGTACGGGGACGGCCCGATCGAGCCGATGCCGGAGGTATACAGCAGCAGCTGGCGACAGAAGCCGTCGCTGGACTCGCTGGAACATTGCGTCCTGGAACCGGGCGACGTGCTCTACCTGCCGGCGTTCACCTGGCACCGGGCTCGCGCCGACGGCTTCAGTCTGGGCGTAACCCTGGGCACCAAGGGCGTCCATAACCTGCCCGTGCGCAAGGCCCTGGAGTGCTCGCCGTTCTTTGGCGAATGGCCGCTGGGCGAGCTGGAGCCGCCCATACATCCGGCGCAGGCCGGCAGTGCGGAAGTGCCCGCGGCAGCCCGGGCCTATCTCGAGAAGCAACTGGCCGGGCTTCGCGACTTCGTCGAGGACCTCTCCGTCGAGCGTCTCTGGAACCTGTGGCAGGAGGAGGTCCAGGTCGCAAAAGGCCCGGTGCCCGAAGCCCGGGAAGGGGAGATTTTCCGGGACCTGGTCCTGCAACCGTCGAATAGGTTCCCGGTCAGCGTGCTGCAGGATCCCGCCTCGGGGCGCATGGCGGTGTGCCGGGCCGGCCTGAAAACGGTGCACGAGCCCGCTGCCGGTCCTTTCCTGCGCTGGCTGCTGACGGTGAAGGATCCCTTCGAGGTGCGCGTGGCGACTCGCCGCGGAACCGAATTGGGCCTGGCCCGGGCGGAAGTCAAGAAAGTCCTGCGGGAGCTGGTGAGGATCGGGGCTCTCGAGACCGCCGAAGGCTGATCCCACCCGTGGCTTCGCCTTACATCACCCCGGAGGGACATGCCCGCCTCAAGGCCGAGCTCGATCACCTGTGGCGGGAACGTCGCCCGGAAGTGACGCGGGCGCTGTCGGCAGCGGCTGCGGAGGGCGATCGCTCCGAGAATGCCGAGTACATCTACCGCAAGAAGGAACTGCGGGAGATCGACCGGCGAATCCGCTACCTCAGCAAGCGTCTCGACGTCCTCCGGGTGGTGACGCAGAAGCCGGCGGACCGGTCGCGCATCTTCTTCGGTGCCCGCGTCGAACTGGTCGATGAAGATGGACGGGCCAACCAGTACCGGATCGTCGGCGCCGACGAGAGCGATCCGGCGCGAGGTGCGGTCAGTGTCGACGCGCCCCTGGCGCGGGCGCTGCTGAAGCATGGCGTCGGGGACCGCGTTACGGTGCGCACGCCGGAAGGCCAGGTCGTGCACACGATCCGGTCCATTGCCTATGACTGAGCGGCTGAACATCGTGGGTGCGGGATCGGCCGCGCGCGTGCTGGCTCGGCTCTGGTCGGAACGGGAGGTTTTCTCCATCGGCGGGATCTGCAATCGAACGATGGGAAGCGCGCGCGAGGCGGCCGGCTTCATCGGCGCCGGACGCGCCGTGGCGAACGCCGGTCGGCTCGAGCCCGCTCCCGTGTGGATGCTGGGCTGCCCGGATGACCAGCTTGCCGCGGTAGCGGCGCAGCTGAGGGAAACCGGCCAGGTGGCCCGTGGTTCGCTCGTCTTTCACCTCAGCGGTGTCCATCCGGCCTCCGTTCTGCAGGCACTGGACGCTCGCCTCGGAAGCTTTCACCCGGTGTGCAGTTTCGCCGATCCCGAGCGCGCAATCAGCAGGTTCGCAGGCAGCATGGTGGCGGTCGAGGGCGAAAACGGGGTACGGCAACAGCTTGCAGGCTGGGCGGAGTTGCTGGATGCCCGATCCTTTGTCGTTGCCGGCGCAAACAAGCCTCTCTACCATGCCGCGAGCGTCACGGCCGCCAACCATACGGTGGCGCTGCTCGACCAGGCTTTGCAACTCTATCGCCATGCCGGTCTGGAAGAGCCCACGGCGAAGGCGCTCGTGCGCTCGCTTGCGCAGGGGAGTGTCGCGAACGTGACGGAACTGGGCCCTGAGCAGGCGCTCACCGGTCCGGTGGTCCGAGGGGACGTCGCCACCGTCGCGGCCCATCTGCAAACCCTTGCCGGGGGTCACCGGGAAGGCTACCTGGTCCTTGCCCGGGCCGCGCTCGACCTTGCCCGCCGTTCCGGTCGCCTCGATCCGGCGGTCGCAGACGAGATCGAGAAGTTGCTGCTTTGAAACGCGAGGGTGATCCCTTATAGTCCCTCCCATTCTTGAGTGGTCGGCGTTTCTCGGGCGCAGGATTGGGGATAACCGGATGAAAGAGCTTTCCGACAAGCAGGTTGAAAAGGTCAAAGGGCACTTCGACTATTTCGACGAGGACAACAGCGGTCGCCTTGACCTGAACGAGTTTCGCCAGCTCTTCAAGGTGATCGCGCCGGATTCGAAACGGTCCGAAGCGGACGCGGGCTTTGCCGCCATCGATACGGACAAGAGCGGCGAAATCGAGTTCGACGAGTTCCTGGACTGGTGGAACAGCAACTGGTTCGTGTATTAGAAAGTAGTCCGAGATTGGCCGTCCCTGGCCAACTCGGACACGGACCTCGCATTTTGCGAAATGCAAGGTCCTTCATTTCGGAGAAATGCTCGCACGTCCCTGTGCGACGGAGCCATCCGAGACCGGTCGTCCCTGGCCAATACCCCGAGTGAGTCAGCAAGCCTGCGAGCTGTGCGGTCGGTGCGTGCCGGACCTGACCAAGCACCACCTGATCCCGCGCACGCGCCACAGCAACCGGCGCAACAAGCGCCGCTTCAGCCGCGATGAAGTTCGCAATCGGATCGCCTGGCTCTGCCCGCCCTGCCACGCCAATCTCCATGAGCAGTTCTCCAACAAGGAACTGGAGCAGGAGCTGAACACCATCGATGCGCTGCGCAACCACCCTGTCATCCGGCGCTTCACCCGCTGGATTGCGCGCAGGCCACCGGGCACGCGCGTACCGATCCGCAGCTGGAAGGGCGACTGACCCGTCGTTCCGTTCAGCCGTTACGGCTCACACTATTCCCGATCGAGAAAAAAAAGCGATTCCGGCCATGGAGGGCCGGCGCGAAGCGTGAGCTGTTCGAAAATCGCACTTTTCGAACGGCGACTGCGGATGGCGGCAGGACGCCCCATTCCGCAGTTGGACAATTCGCCGGCGCGAAGCGTGAGCTGTTCGAAAATCGCACTTTTCGAACGGCGACTGCGGATGGCGGCAGGACGCCCCATTCCGCACATAAAAAAATGGCCGGCTACTCGGGGAGGATGAGCAGCCGGCCGGTTCGGACATGTGGGGTTTATGTCCAGGGTACTAGCCTATCCGAATTATGCTGCGACGCAATAGGCCGTTGGTCCCGCCGTCCGCGGGATCGACCGATCGGGTTCATAAGATCTTCAAACCCGCCCGGATTGCGCTCACGGTGATCTCCAATTGTTCCCGTGGCGTATGAAAGTGCGGCGACAGGCGCAGAAAACCACTGCGTTCGGCTGCATAGATCCCCTGCTGTTTCAGGTGCCCGAAGAGGCGCAGTGCGGCTTTAGGATCGTTCTGCAGGGTGAAGCTCACGATGCCGGCGTGCCATTCCGGATGGCGCGGGGTGACCAGCTTCAGGCCCGGGGTACCGTCGAGCTCCTCGATCAGGAAACGGCTGTTCGCGAGGATCTGCTCCGAGACTGCGGCGATTCCGATCTCCTCCAGCAGGGACAGGCTGGCCTCCAGGCCGATCATGCCCAGCGTGTTGAGGGTGCCGGGCTCGAAGCGGTGTGCAGTCTTCGCCGGTTGCCGGTCGCCGCGGCCGAAGCTGAACGGGCTGGGGTTCATGCGCCAGCCCCGTTGCTGCAGCGCCAGCTGGGAGCGGGCCTCCGGCCTGGCGAAGAAGTAGCCGACGCCTTCCGGCGCCAGCAGCCACTTGTGGCTCCCGCCGGCCACGAAATCGACGCCCAGCGCGGCGACGTCAAGAGGCAGAACGCCGAGGCTCTGGATGGCATCCAGAAACAGCAGGATCGGCCGATCGCGGCAGAACCCGGCAAGAGCTGCCACATCCAGCTGCGCGCCATCGTCATACTGAACCGTGCTGGCGGCAACGAGGCGGGTGCGGGCATCGCAGGCCTCGATGAGCGCCCTGGCACGATCCTCGGGGGCTGCGTCGACCAGGCGCACTTCCACGCCCCTGTCCTCGAGCGCCTGCCAGGGAGAGCGATTCGAGGGAAACTCGCAGTCGGGGAGCACGACGTTTTCACCGGGCTCGAAGGTCAGTCCCATGGCCACGAAGGAGACGGCCTCGGAGGTGTTCTTGACGATGGCGATGTCGTCCACCTCCGCGCCGAGCATGCGGGCAAGGCGGGTACGCACCGTTTCGGCCTCTTTCCACAGGGAGAAATCGGTACACGCATGGTTCAGGTTCTGAGCGACGAAGCGCTTGATGGCCTCGGCAGTCCGAATGGGCCACGGACCGACCGCGGCATGATTCAGGTAGATCAGCCCGGGATCCAGGGGGAACTCCCGGCCCCATTGTCTCGCCAATGGGATGCGATCGGAATCAGAATGAGGCATGCTCGGGTTCCATGCTATCGTGTGCCGCCGTCCCGTCGGGCGCGGGACATTCAAAAAACGTTAATTGCCGGAGAACCATTTCCGCCGGCCGATGTCTAGCTTAACGAGTCGCGGCTTCAATAGGCCACGATTGCTGGACATCCGGCCGGATCTCATTGAGGAGAGCCAGCCCGGATGGGCGAGAAACAGGTCGACAAAGCACTGGTCGAACGGGTCCAGCGCGGAGAAAAGAAGGCCTTCGATCTGCTGGTCAAGAAGTACCAGCACAAGATCGTGAACCTGATCTCGCGCTACATCAGCGATCAGACCGAGCAGCTGGATGTGGCGCAGGAAGCGTTCATCAAGGCCTACCGCGCGATCGGGAACTTCCGGGGTGACAGTGCCTTCTACACCTGGATGTATCGCATCGCCATCAATACGGCGAAGAACCACCTGGTGGCCCAGGGCCGCCGACCGCCGCTTTCCGACGTGGAGGCGACGGATGCAGAACAATACGACGTGGATTCGCGTCTGAAGGATCGGGATACACCGGAAAACGAGCTGCTCAAGGACGAGATCGAGGAAACGGTCATGAGCGCCATCGCGGAGCTCCCGGACGATCTGAAAACGGCGATCACACTGCGGGAAATGGAAGGCATGAGTTATGAAGAAATCGCCCAGGCCATGGATTGCCCGATCGGGACCGTTCGATCGCGCATCTTCCGTGCCCGCGAGGCGATCGACAGCCGCTTGCGACCTTTGCTGGATGAGACCGAAAGTTGATGTCTGAAAACGAGAAGGAAATGCAGCTCAGCTGCATGATGGATGGGGAATTGGGCGCGAGCCAGGGGAGCTTTCTGCTTCGTCGGCTGGAGCATGACCAGGAACTGGAATCCCGCTGGGATCGCTATCACCGGATCCGTGACGTCATGCGCAAACAACCGGTACAGGCCACCTGTGACCTGTCGGAAAGAGTGGCGGCGGTTCTTGCCGATGAGCCGGCTCCACGGCCCTCGGGCCTCCCGCGCTGGATGAAACCCGCCGCCGGCATCGCGGTTGCGGCAAGCGTCGCCGTGGCTGCGTTCAGTGCCTTGTACGAAGATCCGGTCAATCCGGTCCCGCTGGATTCGGTCGCGGCCGCGGATAGTCCGGCGCCGACAAGGAACTTTGCCAATGTCCCGACGGTGCCGCAGCGTGCGCAGGTCGCTTCCGGGTCCGTCGCTCCTGCTGCGGAGAACCCGCGGTTGCAGGCCTATATCGTAAGACACAACCAGGCGAGCGGGCGGCGCGGTCAGGGTCTCGTGCCCTATGTTTACATGGTCTCTTCGCCGAACCAGGACGATGATTCCGAACCGGCAGCCGGCACCGACCGTGACGCTTCCGATTAGTGCGGTGTGGCGGCAACTCGTGTTGCTGCTGCTGATTGCCGGATCCTGCACGACCGCGCAAGTCGATGATGCCGAACGGGTCCAGGTCTGGCTGGATCGCATGGCCCTGGCCGTCAACAACCTCACCTACCGCGGAACGCTCGTCTACGTTCGGGGCGATCAGCTGGAGACGATGCGCATCTACCACCGCGTGGAGGAGGGCGAGACGCAGGAACGGATGGTTGCGCTGAGCGGTCCCCAGCGCGAGGTCATCCGCGACCAGGACCGGGTCCGGTGCATCTTTCCCGATCAGCAATCGGTCATCGTCGATTCACGCATCACGGAACCGTGGTTCCCGGTGATTCCTCCGGAACAGGCGGCCAATCCTTCTGCACGCTATGTCTTCAAGGTCGGCGGCACCGAGCGGATTGCCGGGCTGGCCGCGCAGGTTGTCCACATTCGCCCCAAGGACGGTTTCCGCTACGGATATCGCCTGTGGCTCGAACGCAACACCGGCATGCTGCTGAAATCGGCGCTGCTGGACGCATCGGATAATGCGCTCGAGCAGCTGATGTTCACCGACATCGAGATCGGTGCCGGCATCTCCGAGGCCGACCTCGAGCCGCAGATCGCCGACGAGGGCTTCGTGCAGGTCGAGTTCCCGAAGGCGGAACCAACCGGTTCGGCGGCGCCGACCAGCGACTGGCAGGTGGCTGACCTTCCTGCCGGTTTCATGTTGAGCGGCCATCACCACGGGAGCAAGAAAGCGGGTTCCATGGAACACCTGGTCTTTACCGATGGCCTGGCCTCGGTTTCGGTCTATGTCGAGTCCATCGAGGATGGATCCCTGGTGCTGGATGGGCCGAGTCGGCTGGGCGCCATCAACATGTTCGGTGCGGTGCATGATGGATTCGCGGTGACCGCAGTAGGCGAAGTGCCGCCTCCCACCGTCGAGAAAATGGCCAATTCGGTTCGGCTCAACCCATGATCTGCCAGGCCGGTCGTGTCGTGCGTCTGGACGAGCGCGCTGCGACCGTTGCCGTTGCGCCGGTCTCGGGCTGTTCGCGCTGTGCCGAGGGGCGCGGCTGCGGTCTGGGGCTGTTTGCCGGCCTGCTGGGAGAGCGCACCCGGGAAATCACCGTTCCGGCGCGCCCGGGCCTGCAGGTTGGCCAGTCCGTCCGTCTCGAAATCAACCCTTCGGCACTGGTTGCCGCCTCCCTGCTTGCCTACGGTATTCCCCTCCTGGGTCTGCTGCTGGGACTGGCTTCCGGGGCATGGCTGGGATCGGAACTGCGCGGACTCGCTGCGGGTGTCTTCGGCGCCGGCGTCGGCTTTCTCTTCACCCGCAAGCTGGAGAATCCCGCCAGAATCAGGATCAGCGGAGGCGGATAGGCCACCGACAGGCAATGCAATGTTCGAGCTGACGATGACGACTCCCACGGCTGATGGCAGGCCAAGTTCGCCTCGACGGGCGCGCTGCGCGTTGCTGCCCGCCGTCCTGCTGTTGCTCGCCGCGCTCAACGGCCATGCTCATCCGACTGACTTCCGAGAGATCGTATCGCGTGCCGGTCCCGCCGTGGTCAATATCCGGGCGATCACAGAGACGGAAGCGATGGCCCTGCCGGAGGACGAGACCCATCGCAACCTGCCGGACTTCCTGGACCGCTTTTTCGGCGACGGGGACGATGCCCCGACCATGCCCGCGCTGTCCACCGGCTCCGGGTTCGTGATCGATCCGGGCGGACTGATCGTCACCAACCGCCACGTGGTCGACAACGCTCACGAGATCCGCATAAGGCTCAGTGATCGGCGCGAGTTTTCCGCCCGGATCGTCGGAACCGACCGGGCGACGGACATCGCCCTGCTGGAGATCGAGGCGCAGAATCTTCCGGCGGTCGAGATCGGCGATTCTTCCGGCGTGGCGGTAGGGGACTGGGTGGTGGCCATCGGATCACCATTCAACTTCGAAAACACCGTGACCGCCGGGATCGTCAGCGCCAAGGGGAGGAGCTTTCCGGCGCAACAGTACGTTCCCTTCCTGCAGACCGACGTGCCGATCAACCGTGGCAACTCGGGCGGCCCGCTGCTGGACATGGGCGGCCGCGTCATCGGCGTGAACTCCCAGATCTTCAGCGAGAACGGCACCTACATGGGCCTGTCCTTCTCCATACCCATCGAGATCGCGATGTCGGTGGTGGACCAGTTGCGCGACGGCGGGAGCGTGGAACGAGGGCTCCTGGGCGTCAGCATTGAAGACGTCAGTCGCGAGCTCTCGCGCGTGCTGGGCATGAGCGAACCGCGGGGTGCGGTGGTCACGTCGGTGACCGCCGGAAGCGCCGCCGACCGGGCCGGCCTGCAGCCCTGGGACGTGATCGTCGCCTTCGACGGTCAGGAAATCCGACGATTTTCCGACCTGCCACCCCTGGTGGGCATGATCCGTCCCGGAAGCAATGCCCGTCTGACGGTCCATCGCGCCGGCGAGGAAACCGAGATCGACGCGGTCATCGGCCGATTCGATACGGAGGGCGAAGAGCCCGCCCAGCCGTTGATGCCGGACGTCCTGAAGGACCCGCCGGAGCGCCTGGGTCTCGAGCTGGCCCCCACGGCGGACGGTCTGGAGGTCGTGGCCATCGAGCTCCCGGAACTCTGGCGGGCCGGGCTTTTTCGGGGCGACATCATCGAAAGCGTGAACCAGGCGCGGGTCCGCAGCATCGATGATTTCGACCGGCAGCTCGAAGCCGCGGCCAATGGTCCGGTTGCAATGCTCGTGCGGCGGGGGCGCGGTCGGACCTTCGTGGTGATGCCGGGCACCGGCAGCTGAATTTCCCGATCGTTTCGACCACGGTACGCCTCGCGCTTTTCCCGGTTCCCGGTCCGAGCTACAATTCCCGGCCTTTTGCGGGCGCTTCAGCGGTACGCCCACCCATTTGTCTCAACCACGGCCCATGACGGACGCGATCAAGCGAATTCGCAATTTTTCGATCATTGCCCATGTCGATCATGGCAAGTCGACCCTGGCTGACCGGTTCATCCAGCTTTGCGGTGCGCTGACGGATCGGGAGATGGCCGAGCAGGTCCTCGATTCCATGGACCTGGAGCGTGAGCGTGGCATCACCATCAAGGCCCAGAGCGTCTCCCTGGCCTATACCGCCGAAGACGGCGAGACCTACCAGCTCAATTTCATCGACACCCCCGGGCATGTGGACTTCTCCTACGAGGTCTCCCGCTCGCTGGCGGCCTGCGAGGGGGCGCTGCTGGTGGTGGATGCCGCCCAGGGCGTGGAGGCCCAGAGCGTCGCCAACTGCTACACCGCCGTCGATCAGGGGGTCGAGGTGCTGCCGGTGCTGAACAAGATCGACCTGCCGTCGGCGGAACCGGGCCGGGTCAAGGAGGAAATCGAGTCGATCATCGGTATCGACGCGGCGGACGCGCTGGAGGTCAGCGCCAAGACCGGCCACAACGTGAAGGCGGTCCTGGAAGCGCTGGTCCGGCAGATCCCGCCGCCGGATGGCGACGCCGAGGCGCCACTGCGCGCCCTGATCATCGACTCCTGGTTCGACAATTACCTGGGCGTGGTGTCGCTGGTCAGGGTCATGGACGGCGTGCTGCGCAAGGGCGACAAGGTGCGCATGATGTCCACCCGTCAGGCGCACCAGATCGACCGGGTCGGCGTGTTCACCCCGAAGGCCGTGGAAAAGCAGTCCCTCGGCCCCGGCGAAGTCGGCTTCGTCAGCGCCTCGGTCAAGGACATCCACGGGGCACCGGTTGGCGACACGATCACCCACGACAAGCGGCCGGCGGAAAAGCCACTGCCGGGTTTCCGGAAGTTGCAGCCGCGCGTTTTCGCCGGGCTGTTTCCCACCGAGGCCGATGACTACACGGACCTGCGGGAGGCGCTGGAAAAGCTCCAGCTGAACGACTCTTCCCTTTATTTCGAGCCTGAAACTTCGGAGGCCCTGGGGTTCGGATTCCGCTGCGGATTTCTCGGCATGCTGCACATGGAGATCATCCAGGAGCGACTGGAGCGCGAATACGACCTCGACCTGGTCACCACCGCGCCAACGGTGGTTTACGAAGTCGCTACCACCGATGGCGAGATCCTGCAGCTGGACAATCCGGCCCGAATGCCGCCGACCGGCGAGATCGAGGAGATTCGCGAACCGGTGATCCTCGGCAGCATCCTGGTGCCGAAGGACTATGTCGGCCCGGTGATCGGCCTTTGCGAAGAAAAGCGCGGGGTCCAGAAGCAGCTGCAATACCTGGCCAACCAGGTGTCGATCAACTACGAACTGCCCATGGCGGAAGTGGTGCTGGATTTCTTCGACCGCCTGAAATCGGTCTCGCGAGGCTACGCTTCCTTCGATTACCACTTCCTGCGCTTCCAGGCCGGGCCGTTTGTCCGGGTCGATATCCTCATCAACGGCGAGAAGGTCGATGCGCTGTCGATGATCATCCACCGCGACCAGGCGGAGCGGCGGGGGCGCGACCTGGTCGAACGGATGAAGGAACTGATTCCCCGGCAGATGTTCGAAGTGGCCATCCAGGCGGCAATCGGGTCGAAGATCCTTGCCCGTTCGACGGTGAAGGCGCTGCGCAAGAACGTGACCGCCAAGTGCTATGGCGGGGACGTCACGCGCAAGCGCAAGCTGCTGGAGAAGCAGAAGGCCGGCAAGAAGCGCATGAAGCAGGTCGGCAAGGTAGAGATCCCCCAGGACGCGTTCCTGGCGGTCCTCAAGGTCGACGATAAGTAGCCCGAATATTGCACAAGTGACGCGCGCATCATGGAATTTGAGCAAATCAGATCAATCGGTAGGCATCATGGTTGGCGATGCGTCGGTGGTACAGTTTGCACGCTGTCGGTTTTCCGCCCAATCTCGCGGGCGGGATTGGCCGGACAAAATCGTCGGGAACGATTTTCGAACAGCGAAGCTGGCCCTGATGGGTGGAGGGCATGGATGCCCGTAGTAAATCCCGACCACTCATGCAACATCCGGGCTGGAGCCGCTTGTACATTGGGCGCCCGCATGAGTAATACTGAAAGTGCCGTGCGAATCCCGGGATTCGCCGGTACGGGCTGGGTGAGATTCTGATGCATTTTGATTTTGCCGCATTGCTGGTGATCCTGACCTTCCTCACCGGGGGGATCTGGGCCATTGATGCGTTGCTGTTTGCGCCGCGGCGCCGTTCTCAGGTCGCGACGGCCGGCGGCCCCTCGGGGCTGGCCGAAGATCACGAAGAGTCCGGAAAGCGCAGCGAGCCGCTGGTGGTGGAATATGCCCGGTCGTTTTTTCCGGTCATCCTCATCGTGCTCATCATTCGCTCGTTCATCGCCGAGCCCTTCCGGATTCCCTCCAGTTCCATGCTCCCGACCCTGCTGGTCGGGGATCTGATCCTGGTCAGCAAGTTCTCCTACGGCCTGCGGCTTCCGGTGCTGAACAACAAATTCGTGGATCTGGGTTCGCCGGAGCGCGGCGATGTGGTCGTGTTCCGTTACCCGGAAGACGAGTCGATGGACTACATCAAGCGCGTCATCGGCCTGCCTGGGGATGAGGTGCGGATCGAAGACAATCGGCTGATCATCAACGGCGAGCCGGTGCCCATGGAATGGCTGGGCCCGTACATCCCCGAGGACGGCAGTCGCGAGGCGCAGGGCCTGCGGCAGGGCATGGAGTATCTGCCCGGCGATCGGGAGCACCGGATTCTGCGCAATCCCGAGCATCTCAGGCACCGCCTCTTCAGCGGGCACGTGTGGCGCGTTCCGGAAGGACAATATTTCGTCCTCGGCGATAATCGGGATAATAGCCGGGACAGTCGCTTCTGGGGATTTGTCCCCGATGACCACCTGGTGGGCAAGGCGGTGTTCATCTGGATGCGCCTGAGCCTGTCCAACTGGGGGCGGATCGGAACGGTGATCAAGTGAGGTAATAGCATGTACAAGCGCCAACAAGGTTTGACCCTGATCGGGCTGGTGATCATCCTGGCTCTGCTGATTTTCGGCGGGTTCATCGCCATGAAACTGTTCCCGATCTACCAGGAGGCCTTCTCGGTCAAGGCAGCGCTGAACGGGCTCCAGCAGGAGCCGGGAATCGAGAAGAAGAGCCCGGCCGAGATCAAGCAGCAGCTGTGGAACCGCTTCTATGTCAGTTACGTGGAGTCGGTCCAGAAGCAGGACGTGACCATCTCCAAGCGCGACGGCTACGTCATCAGCATCGTCTACGAAGTGCGCAAGCCGCTGATCGGCAATCTCGATGTCGTGGCCAAGTTCGACTTCTCGGTCGACCTGCTGGAGTGAAATGAGCTTTCCGGGTCTGGACTATCGGTTCGAGAATCCAGGCTTGCTTCGGCAGGCGCTGACCCACCGAAGCGCCGGCAATCCCAATAACGAGCGCCTGGAATTCCTGGGTGATTCGATCCTGAATTTCGTCGTCGCCGACGAGCTGTTTCAGCGTTTCCCCGATGCAGACGAGGGTGATCTCAGCCGGTTGCGGGCCAAGCTGGTCCGCAAGGAGACCCTGGCTGCGATCGCCAACGACCTGGCGCTGGGTGAGCACCTGAACCTCGGGCAGGGCGAAAAGCGCAGCGGTGGTCAGCGTCGTTCCTCGATTCTGGCCGATGCCGTGGAAGCCGTCCTCGGCGCGGTCTTCCTCGACGGCGGTTATGGGCCCGCCGCCGATCTGATTCGCGCTTGGTTCAAGGACCGCGTTGCAAATCTGCCACCCGCAGAGCAGCTGAAGGATGCGAAGACCAGGCTGCAGGAATATCTCCAGGGCCGCCAGCTCGGGTTGCCGGACTACGAGCTGTTGAGGGCGGAAGGCGCCGACCATGCGCGCACCTTCTTCGTGGCCTGCGATGTCCCCGGGCTGAGCGTTCGGGTCGAACGGTCCGGCAGCAGCCGGCGCAAGGCCGAGCAGGCGGCCGCCGCGGCGGCGCTGGAAGCGATCGACGGGCAGCGTGGTTGAGGCGATGGAAAGCGAGCAGGAACACCGCTGCGGTTATGCGGCGATCGTAGGCCGTCCGAATGTCGGCAAGTCCACCCTGCTGAATGCGATTCTCGGCCAGAAGGTCAGCATCACCGCATCTAAACCCCAGACCACGCGGCACCAGATCCTTGGAATCAAGTCGGTCGAGGGCGGTCAACTGGTGTTCATCGACACCCCCGGCATCCACCAGGGCACGCCGAAGGCGATCAATCGCTACATGAACCGGGTTGCCCGGGCCGTTCTCGCCGATGCGGACGTGGTCCTGTGGGTGGTCGAAGCCGCGCGGCTGACCGAAGAGGACCGGGCGCTGGGCGAGAGCCTCAAGAGCGTGGACGCGCCGGTTCTGTGCATCATCAACAAGATCGACCGGCTCCGGGACAAGCGGGAGCTGCTGCCGTTCCTGGAGCAGCTGAATCGTGACTACCGGCTCGCCGAGGTCCTCCCGGTGTGCGCACTCGAAAGCGATGGCGTCGATGTCGTAGAGGCCGAGGTGCTCGAGCGGCTGCCGTTCTCCCGGCCCTTCTACGATGCGGACCAGATCACCGACCGCAGCGAGCGCTTTCTGGCAGCGGAGTTCGTGCGCGAGCAGATCACCCGTTGCACCCACGAAGAAGTTCCCTACGCGACGACGGTCGAGGTCGAGAACTATGTTCACGAGGAAGGCCTGGTTAGGATCGGCATCCTGATCTGGGTCGAGCGCGAGGGGCAGAAGGCCATCATCATCGGCCGCAAGGGCGAGACCCTGCGAAAGATCGGCAGCCGCGCCCGCAAGGCGCTGGAGGCATTGCTCGGGGAAAAGGTCTTCCTGCAGACCTGGGTGAAGGTCAAGCAGGGCTGGTCCGATGATGAGCGCGCCCTGCGGGCCTTCGGATATCAGGAGTGAACCGGGTCAGCGATGAGCCGGGGTTCCTGCTGCATCGCCGGGACTACCGCGAGTCCAGCCTCCTCCTCGAGCTGTTTACGCTGAACCACGGCAGGGTGGGCGTGGTCGCCCGCGGGGCCCGTCGTTCCCGCCAGGGCAGGTCCGGCCTGCTGCAGCCGTTCCAGCCGTTGTTGCTGGGCTGGGCCGGGCGCGGCGAGCTGGGCACGCTCACGGAAGTGGACCGGGGCCCGGGCGTTGCCGGTCTGGTCGGCAGTCATTTGCCCTATGGGTTCTATCTGAACGAGCTGCTGATGCGCCTGTTGCCGCGGGATGATCCTCATCCACAGTTGTTTCATCACTACCGGGAGGCGCTGCAAAGCCTGGCCGGAGAGGACGCGACGCTGCGTCGCTTCGAGGTGGTGCTGCTGCAGGAGCTCGGCTATGGTCTGGAGCTCACCTGCGACGGGCAGACCGGGCAACCCCTGGATCCTGACGGCCACTATCGCTACGAACTGGAAAAAGGACCCTGCGCCGTGGCGGATGCGGCCGATTCCCCCTGGGTGGTCTCGGGGGCCACGCTGCTCGCGCTGGCCAAGGGGGAAATCCCTCGCGACGGTCACGGTGAGAGTCGTCGACTCATGAGCCGTATCATGGCCCACTATCTGGGAGACCGGCCGATCCGGTCCCGCGAACTGCTCAAGAAGAACTGGAGGCGCCGATGAATCATCAATCGATCCTACTCGGAGTGAACATCGATCACGTCGCAACGCTGCGCCAGGCTCGGGGCACGCGCTACCCGGATCCGCTGCAGGCCGCTTTCCTCGCAGAGGAGGCCGGTGCGGATGCCATAACCGTCCATCTGCGGGAAGACCGGCGGCACATCCAGGATCGTGACGTCGCTCTGCTCACCCGAACGGTCACGACCCGGATCAACCTGGAGTGCGCGGTAAACGACGAAATGCTGGCCCTGGCCATTGAACAACGGCCGGCCGACGTCTGCCTGGTCCCGGAACGGCGTGAGGAATTGACTACCGAGGGTGGCCTGGATGTCCGCGCGCACGAGGAATCGGTTCGTGACGCCTGCCGTCGGCTCGGCGATGCGGGAATCCGGGTTTCGCTTTTCATCGACCCCGATCCGGACCAGCTCGAAGCCTCCCGCGAGGCCGGTGCGCCGGTTGTCGAGCTGCACACCGGCGCCTACGCAGATGCGGAAACTGCCGTCGACCGGGCAGCGGAACTGGAACGCATCCGATCGGCGGCACACGCCGGCGCGGACCTGGGGCTGCAGGTCAACGCGGGACACGGGCTGCATTATCACAACGTCGCACCGATCGCGGCCATTCCGGAAATCCGGGAACTCAACATCGGTCACGCCATCGTAGCCAGATCGGTGATGGTCGGTTTCAAGTCGGCGGTTGCCGAGATGAAACGGCTGATGCTGGAGGCGCGCCGCTAACCGTAAGCACATGCGGTATGCTTGACAGGTCTGTGGATCGCCAGTGACCGCCGAAATTGGCCTTTAGAGCTCCGCTACCTGATTCCGACGCCTCCCGGCCGGGGGGCAAGAGCGCGTCGCTGCTGGGACGGCTCCAGCAGGAATTCGACCTGGCCATCCTCACCGTCTTTGGCGGGATCAGCGCCATCGCCGTCGCCGGTTTTGCCGTCTATCGTTTCCTGACCGGAAGTATCATCGGCGGTGTCGTCGACTGCGGGATCACCCTGGGGCTGGGCGCGGTCGTGGTCTACGGCTGGCGCGGGAACAACGTCGGTCGCGCCGGGGCGATCTTCGTCGGTTTTGCGGTGATGGCCTGCCTGGCGAGTGCCTTCGTTTTTGGCGGCACCTCGACCTACTGGGCGTTCCTGGTGCTGAGCATCAGCTTCGTGGTCACCGGGGTTCGCATTGCCCTGGTCGCCAACATCGTACTCATCGTTGCCATTGCCGCCCAGCCGGCGTTGTTCTCCAATCTGCCCGAGCGGATGATATTCGCCGTCACGGCGTTGCTGGTGACGGCCTATGGCTGGATCTTCAAGTCCCGTTACGACACCCAGCGACGTGCACTCGAGGCGATGGCGACCCAGGATCCGCTGACCCACGCCGGAAATCGTCGGATCATGAACCAGCACCTGGCCAATGCGGTCCAGGCACGCAACAGCCCCGGGCGGACGCCCGCGGTTCTTGCGGTCCTCGACCTGGACCGGTTCAAGCAGGTCAACGACACGCTTGGCCACGAGGCCGGAGACCGGGTGCTGGTGCGCCTGGCCGAGATCGTTCGCGAACGGCTTCGGCGCAGTGACGGCTTGTACCGGCTCGGCGGCGAGGAGTTCGTGGTGTTGCTCAACGATACGACCCTGACCGAAGCGCGACCGGTTCTCGACGATCTCCACCGGCTGTTCGGCGAGGCCATGCAAGGCACAGCCACGCCGGTGACCGTATCCATCGGCGCTGCAGCGTTGTGGGACGATGAGGAATGGGAGCACTGGCTGCGCCGAGCCGACGAAGCAATGTACCGCGCCAAGCAGCTCGGTCGCGACCGCGTCGAGGTGGATGAAGAAAGGGAGCCCGAGGCGCGATCGGGAGACCGCCGGGGATAGGCCGGTTTCAGTCCGGGTCGGCGAAGACGATATTGAAACGCCGGTTGTGCTTGCCCTTGTTCTCGATCTTGCTGACCCGCACCGGGCCGATCTCACCGGTTCGTGATACGTGCGTGCCGCCGCAGGGCTGAAGGTCGATGCCGGGGATTTCCAGCAGGCGGACCAGGGGGACGTTGGCCGGCGGCTTCACGGACATGGTCCGGACGAGGTCAGGCTGCTCGGCCAGTTCTTCCTGGGTGATCCATCGCGACTGGACCGGGTGGTCCGCGTCGACCAGTGCATTGAGTTCGGCGGTGAGCTTTTCCTTGTCGAATGCTTCTCCGGTATCGAAATCGAGTCGGCTCTTGGTCGCCGATATGTTCCCGCCGGTCACTCCGAAGGGAATCAAGGAACCGAGCAGGTGCAGCGCGGTGTGCATCCTCATGTGCGCATGGCGACGATCCCAGTCGATTCGGGCGGTGAGCTGCTCGCCCGGCGTCAAATCCGGCTTTTCCTCGGTGACATGCACCAGCGCTTGATCGAGCCAGCGGGTGTCCGTCACCCGGATCGGTTCCCGGCCATCGATCTGCAGCCAGCCGGTATCGCCGGGTTGTCCGCCGCCCAGGGGGTAGAAGACCGTACGGTCCAGCACGACGCCCCGGTCCGAGATCTCGCGGATCTGCGCCGTGCACTCGCGTCGGTAGGGTTCGTGACTGTAGAGGGCCTCGGTCATCGAAGGTCCCAGTCCATCAGGCGTTTCAGCCGGTCGCCGTAAGGCGGTACCGCACCGATCAGGCCGGTGACGTCCAGCTTGGGCTGCTTGAAGACCGCCTTGGCATGGCTGAAGCGGCGAAAACCGTCCTGGCCATGGTAGGCGCCGATGCCGCTGGCGCCGATACCGCCGAAGGGCAGGTCCTCGACGGCCACGTGAAAAACGACGTCGTCCAGAGTGACGCCGCCCGAGATGGTCCGACCGAGGACGCGGTCCCGCTCCTCCGTATCGTCGCCGAAGTAATAGAGCGCCAGCGGACGGGACCGGCTGTTCACGTAGTCGATGGCCTCGTCGATGGTGCCATAGGACTTGACCGGGAGGATGGGGCCGAAGATCTCTTCGCGCATCAGCGCGACATCCTCCGGCGGGTCGATCACCAGGGTGAGCGGCATCCGCCGGTCGCTCGCATCGTCGCCCAGGTCCTGCAACGGCAGGATTTCAGTATCGCTCCCGTCGAGCTCCCGCAGGTAGCCGGCGAGCCGGTCGGCCTGGCGCTGGTCGACGATCATGGTGTAGTCCTCATTGCCGTGAGCGGTCGGGTACAACGCTTCGGCGCTGGTGCGCATGGCTGCAACAAAGGCATCCCGCCGCCCTTCCGGCACGAGTACATAATCCGGTGCAAGACAGACCTGGCCGGCGTTCATCATCTTGCCGATCACGATCCGTCGGGCGGCGCGCTGCAGGTCCACGTCGCGGCCGAGGATGGCCGGGGACTTGCCCCCCAGTTCCAGGGTCACGGGGGTCAGGTTGTCGGCCGCGGCGCGCATGATGTGACGCCCCACTTCCGTCGATCCGGTGAAAAGCAGGTGATCGAAAGCCAGTTGGGAGAAGGCCTGGCCGACTTCCCGGCCACCGGTGACCACCCACACCTCTTCGGCGGAGAAATACTCGTCCACGAGCTGGCGCATCACCTCGGCGGTTTTCGGTGTGTACTCGGACGGTTTGATCATGCAGCGGTTGCCCGCAGCCAGGGCGCTCGCGAGGGGCGAGAAAGTCAGATTGACCGGAAAATTCCAGGGACTGATGATGCCGATCACGCCGAGTGGCTGGAACTCCAACCAGGCCCTGGCCCCGAGCAGGTTGAGCGGAAACCGGACCTTGCGGCGTTCGCGGCGCATCCACTTCTTCAGGTGCGCCTTGGCATGCTTCATGGCGTTCACGGAACTGACCACGTCGACAAACTTCGACAGCAATTCCGGCCGATGGCCGAAATCCTCGCTCATCGCGGCGGTCAACTCGTCCTGGTGCCTGGTCAGGAGATCGATGCCCCGGTCCAGTCGATCGGCGCGAGCGCCGATTTCAACCGGCAACTCGCGATGGAATGCGTCTCGTTGCGCCTGCAGTATGGCCTGCATGGCCTGGCCGGGATCGTCCGGGTTGATCGGTGTCGGCGTAGGATTCGCGGCGCTCATTGCCTGTCCTCTCGTTCAGTCCATTGGTTCGAAAATAGCATGCCGATGCGCAAGCGGCGAGTTGTCCCGATTACTGCCCCGCTCCGGGCGCATTCAGCTGGACGTCCGCCGCGTCCCGAAGCTCCGACAGGTAGCCTTCGATGCGTTCCCGGGCCAGGGTGTTGCGGATCCCGGCCTGCACCTCCTGGAGGTCCGGGGGAGCAAATTCGCGCCGGTCCTCGAGAAACAGGATGTGGACGCCATAGGGACTGGCCACCGGCTCGCTCGTATGGTTGCCCGGCTCCAGGCGAGAGAGTGCCGGTGCGAAGCTCGGCGGCACCTGGGAGAGATTGACCCAGCCGATTTCCCCGGCCACGGAGCTGTCCCGCTGAGCCGCCTGCTCGGCCTCGACGGAGGCGTAGTCTTCGCCGCCCTGCATCCGCTCGAGAAGCGTTCGTGCCGTGTCCTCGTCCTCGACCAGGATGTGGCGCAGTCGAAACTCCTGGTCACCGGTCGTTGCCACCGTATCGTTGTACTCGGCCTGGATTTCCTGGTCGCTGATCGGATTGCCCTGGGCGTAGTTCTGGATCACCTGGTTGGCTACCAGCGAAAGACGCTGTACGGCCAGCAGCGCCTGCAGCGAGTCGCGCTCCAGGAGACCTGACCGACGGGCTTCGTCAGTCAGCAGCACCAGATCCACGAGTTCGTTGAGCGCGGCCTGGCGCTGCTCGGCATTGGCATCCAGCTGGCCGCGGGTGCGCAGATAGGCCAGCAGCAGGCTCTCGGGAATGGCTTCCCCGTTCACGCGGGCCAGTGTGTCTCCCTCGAGGTGTGAGAAATCCAGCTGCGAAACGGGCGCTTCTTCCTGGGCCTGCTCGCAGCCGGCCAGGGCTACGGCCAGGACCGGCAGGAGGGTTCGGCCGATGCCGGCGCGGAGGAATCGAAGCAGCTTATTCATTGATCTCTCGGGTGTCATAGGCCCGCATGGTCAGGGCATGGATGTCGGTCTGCATGAGGTCGCCCAGGGCGGCGTAGACCATCCGGTGTCGTTCGAGCGGGTTCTTCCCCTCGAATGCCGAGCTGACGATACGCAGGGCAAAATGTCCTCGCCCGTCTCTTGCGCCGGGATGCCCCTTGTGCAGGTGGCTCTGGTCTTCGATGTCGAGGCTCTCGGGTTCAAGGGCGGCCTCGAGGCGATCGCGCATGACCGCCATGCGTTGCTGGTTGCTCATGGGAGAACTTTCTTGAAGGGGCGGATCGTGACTTCGGCGTAAACGCCTGCCGCGCGGTAGGGGTCTGCATCGGCCCAGGCCCGCGCGTCTTCCAGCGACTCGAAGTCGGCCACGATCAGACTGCCGGCAAACCCGGCCGGTCCCGGATCGGGGCTGTCAATGGCCGGAAACGGCCCCGCCAGGTGAAGTCGGCCCTGCGCCTTGAGCTGTTCCAGTCGCTCGAGATGCGCAGGCCGGGCCCTGGCCCGCAGGGGTGTGCTGTCGGGAACATCCAGCGCGTAAATGGCATACAACATGGATTGACGGCTCGCTGGTCCTTGTGACTTTGCGTGAACGATCGCCACGCGGCGGAGTCTTGAAGGTTGAGAACGGTACCACAACGGCGCCGCTTAAGCTCTGATCGTCCCGCGTGGAAACAGTTCCCGTCGATCAGGGGGCGGATTGAAGCGGGCGAGCCCGGCTCCGGGACCCTGTGGACTTTGCCGACGCCGCAGGGCGTTCAGCCGTGGCGCCGACGATGATCAGCGCGGGGGACGCGAGGCGGACCTTTTCGGCCTCTCGGACCAGGTCATTGACGTTCGTCCAGAAGCGTCTTTCTTCCGGCCGGCTTGCGTTCTCCACGATGGCCGCCGGCAGGTCGCCGGGCACGCCGCGTTCCAGCAGCCGGTGCTGTAGTTCCCGGAGGCGGGTCACACCCATGTAAACCGCCAGCGTTCGTCCGGAACCCGCAAGGCTGGCCAGTTCCTGCAAGGCATCTTCGTCCTTGCCTTGGGCCGTTGCCAACACCAGCGCGTGTGCGCGGTCTCGATGGGTCAGCGAAATGCCCAGCGACGCCGCGCTGCCGATGGCCGCAGTGATGCCGGGCACGATCTGATGGGGAATCTCGGCTTTCGCAAGTGCCGCGAGCTCTTCTCCCGCCCGGGCGAAGACGGTTGGATCTCCACCCTTGAGCCGGCAGACATGTTCGCCGCGTCGCGCACGGTCGATCAGCAGGCGATTGATAGCGTCCTGGCTGGTCCCCTGCCGGCCGGGTGCTTTTCCGACCGAGATGTACAAGGCGTCACGCCGACCCCGGGCGAGGATCCGGGCATCTACCAGCCGATCGTGGACGATCACGTCTGCGGTCTGCAGTACACGTTGCGCGCGCAAGGTCAGGAGATCCGGGTCGCCGGGCCCCGCGCCCACCAGGTCGACCCGGCCGACCCGTGGTCTGCAACCCTGCGTCAGCGCCTGTTCTGCAGCCTCCCGGAACCGTTCCGGATCCTCAGGAAGGGGATCAAACAGGCCTTCCCAGAATGGCCGCCGATAGGCCGGCGCGAGACGGCGGGCAACACGGCCACGCAGGCGACGGGCGACTTCGGCGACGGCGCCCAGCCGTTCCGGGAGCAGGCGTTCCAGCAGTTCCCGGATGCGGCGAGCCAGCACCGGCGCGGCACCGCCGCTGCCGATGGCGACCTGGATCGGCGAACGGTCGACGATCGCCGGCCAGGTGGTTGTGGAGTGGCGTGGATCGTCCACGGCGTTGACCCAGATCGCATGCTCCTCGCCCCAGGCGGCGACCTGTGCATTGGTTGCCGGTTCGGCGGCCGTCACGATCAGGCGATAGCCCGGATTGGGCATCTCCCGGTCAAATGGTTTCGCCTTCCAGGCCACCTTGTGGTGGTTGCGCCACGCTGCGGGTGGTGGTTGGTCGGAACCGGCAAGTACGGTGATTCTCGCCCCGGTGGCGGCGAGTTGTCCGAGCTTGCGCAGGGCGGCCGGGCCACTGCCGACCAGCAGGACGGGGACGCCTTCGAGTTCGAGAAAGAGTGGCAGGCTGGACATGATCGGAACCCTGGGACCGATGCTCAGTCTGCGCGGGAACGGTCATCGGCAGAAATGACCAGAACGTCGGTTCATATGCAGCCTGGTTATTTGGCCTGGGCCGAACGACATTTTGTCGTGTCCCGGTCTGTGCCTATGATGGCCTTTGGGCTGAACGAGCTACGGACCGCGAAAATGACCCTGCAACAGATGCGCTACATCGTCGCGGTGGCGCGCAATGGCTTCAACATCACCCAGGCTGCGGCGAGCCTGCACACCTCGCAGCCCGGGGTCAGCAAGCAGATTCGCCAGCTGGAAGACGAATTGGGCGTGGAGATTTTCGTCCGCCGCGGAAAGAGCCTGGAAGGCCTGACCGCGGCCGGACGTGAACTGCTCGAGCGGGCGGAGCGGATCAACCGGGAGATCGAGGACATTCGCCAGCTGTCGCAGGACCTGCGCGGGAACGCCGCCGGTGCGCTGCGTATCGGGACGACCCAGACCCAGGCGACCTATGTCCTGCCCGACGTGATCGGTCGTTTCCGGGAACGATTCCGGGAGGTCACCCTGGACCTCCACCAGGGAACTTCCGAGCAACTGGCTGTCATGCTCAGCAACGATGACCTCGATTTCGTGATCGCGAGCGACGGCTGGGACCTGTTTCCCGATGTCGTCAAGCTGCCGTGCTACCACTGGCATCGCATCCTGGTGGTGCCCGAGAATCACGAGCTGGCCGACGAGCCCTGTCCCAGCCTTGAGCGCCTCGCTGGCTATCCGCTGGTCAGCTATACGCTCCGGTCCAATGCCCGCTCGTCGATGCTGGCGGCGTTTCGTGAGCGGGGCCTGGAACCGAACCTCGTGTTCACCGCCCGGGATGCGGACGTCATCAAGACCTACGTCCGCTCCGGCACGGGGGTCGGCATCATTGCCGCCATGGCCTGGCAGAACGATGTCGGGCTGACGGCACTGAGCGCCCGGGAGCTCTTTCCGCGCTGCACCACCTGGATCGGCTACCGACGCGGTCGGTATCTGCGGCGCTACATGAAGGAGTTTGTCGAGGCTTTCGCGCCGCACATCGATCACTTGCTGCTGGAACAGGCTGATCTCTCGGCAAGCCAGCGGGAGATCGACGAGCTCTTCGGGCGCATCGCGCTTTCCGTGCGGGACACGGCGCCGCCCTGTCCCGAGTTTCCACTTTGAGTTGATGCGGGCTGCGGTCCAGCGGAGGCTGCTGCTGGCCGGGCTGCTACTGCTGGGCGGTGCCCGGGGAGAGCCGCTGGGCGTGTTCAACGCGCGGATCTGGCAGGGTGGGGACACCTACAGTCTCGGGGCCATCGAGATCGAGGCGGGGCGTATCGCCGCGATCCGCTCGGGACTCTCCGAGGAGTGGGACGGCGCTCGTATGGACGCCGGCGGACGTTTCGTGGTGCCGGGGCTGATCGACACCCACGTTCACCTCCTGGCGGGGGGAGGAGACCCACCCGATTCCCAGGAATCCCTTGAGGCCTTGTTGGACGCGGGCGTCGCGAGCCGGCTGAAATCGTTCCTTGCGGCCGGGGTGACGACCGTCAGCTCCAGCGGGGATTTCTGGCCGGAGATCCGGGAACTCGCGCGTAGTGTCGGGGCCGGCCAGCTCCAGGGGCCTCGGATTCTTTACATGGGACCGTTCTTTTCCATTCCGGGCGGACACCCGGACGCGACCATGTGCACCGACCGCAGGCGGGTCGATCCCTGGTGCCGGGGGAAACTCCTGGTGGATCTGTCCAACCCCGGCCAGGTCGAAACAGCGCTCGCCGATCTCGTCGGAGCGGTCGGGATCAAACTGGTGTACGACGATCTCGGCGCTGTCCGCATCCGGCACGTGGACGTCGCGTCAGCCTCGGATCTGGTGCAACGGGCCGCACGGCGAGGCCTGAGCGTCCATGCACACGTGTACGATCCGCGGGAAGGCCTGGAACTGATCGGCCTGGGCGTGCGCCGCTTCGTGCATGTGCCGGGAAGTGCGGACCGCGAAGCCAACCGGGCGCTTTTCGCGGCGATGCGGGATCAGGACGTGATGGCGGCCAGCACGCTTTCCATGCTCGATTTTGCAGTGGAAAGGACCGGCGCACTCACCACCCGGCGAAGACTGATCGGTGCCCGGTTCCTGGCGCCGCTGCTGGCCCGCGAAGGGTTGCTCGCCTTCGGCACGGACGTTCCCTGGGTTGCGCCGGCCGGCGCAGTGCGCCGCGAAATCGGGCTGCTGCGCCAGGCCGGTCTCTCGCCCCTCGAAGTGCTCCAATCGGCGACGCAGCACGCCGCGTCCTACCTGGGACGCGAAACGGAGCTGGGGCGTATTGCGCCTGGCTACGTCGCCGACCTGCTGGTCCTCCAGAGTGATCCGCTGGAGGGTGAGCGGGGACTGCTCGACCCGCTGGTGGTGGTGAAATCGGGCCGGATCGTGGTCGATCGCCGTTGACGAAACCCATGATCGGGCTTTGCTAGAGTCACGGGTTTAGAGACGGACGAAGAACCTTGCGAGGAATCATCATCATGTTGAGCGCCCTGGTGGCAGCCTGTGCGGGCAACTCCGAGAAACACCAGTATGTGCCCGCCTATGAACAAGCGATGGCATCGGCCGACTTCGAAAGCGCGGTGGATGTTGGCGCGCTGCCGGATGGCCCGCGGCGCTTCTACGAGTTTCTCGACAATTTCTCGGCCGAGACCGTCAGCCGGGAGACCGGCGCGGTTTATGCCGAGGATGCGTTTCTCAATGACACGTTGAAGACCCTGCGTGGACGGCAGGCCATCGAGGCCTATTTCACCGAGACCTTCACCCACGTCGAATCGTTGGAGGCCGAAGTCGTCGAGGTCGTCGGGGCGGACAGATCGTGGTTTTTCCGCTGGCGCATGACGCTGGTCTTCAAGGACCTGAACGACGGGCAGCCGTCGACCAGCGTCGGGGTCAGCCACGTGATCTTCGACGATGCCGGTCAAGTGCAGGTCCACCAGGATTACTGGGACGCGGCGACGCACTTCTTCAGCATGGTGCCCATCGCCGGCAAGATCATCGAGAAGGTCAAGGATCGGCTGTAACGCAGTGAGTGAGCCAACAGGGGACTACAGCTCCTCGTGGATGCCGCATTCGCGCTTGATTCCATGGAAGCGCAGTTCGCTCGGATCTTCGACATCGGCCAGCGATTGCGTCGTATGCCAGTCCCCGATGGAGATATAGCCCTGCTCCCACAGCGGGTGGTAGGGCAGATCATGTGCCCGCAGATAGGTGAACACCTGGCGGTCGGTCCACTCTAGGATCGGCAACAGCTTGTAGCGGCCTGACCTGGTGGTGAGATGGGCGAGGTCGCGCCGGCTGCTGCTCTGTTCCCTGCGCAGGCCCGCGAACCAGGTTGCCACGCCCAGCTCCTCGAAAGTCCGCTGCAGCGGTTCCACCTTGCTGATGCGATTGTAGT
>JAWVZU010000019.1:0-25403 GCA_033722075.1 Lysobacterales bacterium | reverse complement strand
TCCTTGTCCAGGACGACGACTTTCCTGCCGCGATCGAGAAGCTCGTAGGCCGCGGCCAGCCCGGCAAGTCCCGCACCGGCGATGATCACGTCCGCCGAATAGTCAGTCATGGTCTTTCCTGGCCCTCCAGGATCTCGGCAGTGAGCTGGTCCACGGCAGTAGTGCCCGTCAGGGCCATGGTCACGTGGATCTCGCTGCGAAAACTCTCCAGCATCGCCGCAAGCCCCTTCTCTCCCCGGGCTGCCAGAGCGAAGACCCAGGGTCGACCGATCATGGCTGCCTGGGCTCCCAGGGCCACGGCCTTTACGACATCCTGCCCGTTGCGGACACCGCCGTCCATGAGCACGGCGGCAGAGTCTTCCACGGCATCGACGATCCGGGGCACCATGGTTGCCGTTGCGCTGACCCCGTCCAGTTGGCGCCCGCCGTGGTTGGAGACGATCACGGCGTCGGCGCCCACCTGGACGGCTGCCAGCGCGTCTTCCGGCTCCAGGATGCCCTTGATGATCAGTTTCCCATCCCACTGGGAGCGGAGCCACTCGATGTCTTTCCAGGTCACCGACGGGTCAAACTGGCTGTCGACCCAGTCCTTGAAATCGGCCGGCGTGTTGGCCGAGGGAACATACTCGGCAAGGTTCCCGAAGACATGGGGCTTGCCCAGGATCGCCACGTCCAGCAGCCAGGCCGGGTGTGCCAGATAGGACAGCAGTCCGGCCCGCAGCTCACCCAGAAGACCGGCGCCGCCGTTCACGCCGTTGCGGGTATCACGGTACCGCGCACCCACCACCGCCAGGTCCACGGTGAAGACCAGCGTGGAAACGCCCGCGTTTCGGGCCCGCTGCAGGATCTCCGTTACGGCACCCCGGTCACGCAGCATGTAGAGCTGGAACCAGAACGGCCGGTCCGAGGCCGCGGCGATCTCCTCCACCGAGCAGATGCCCACCGTGGAGGCACAGAAGGGGACTCCCATGGCAACTGCTGCGCGCTGGGCCTGGACCTCCGCGCGCCGGGCCATCATGCCCGCCAGCCCGACCGGCGAAAGTGCCAGCGGCATGGTCCAGGACTCTCCCAGCAGTTGCGTGGACATATCGATGCTGGACACGTCCCGCATGACCCGCTGCCTGAGCCGCAGGCCCTGTAGCGCCGCCTCATTGCCAGCCATGCTGATCTCGTCATTCGCGCCGCCGTCGACGTAGTCGAACAGCCGACGGGGCAGTCGTTTCTCCGCCAGCCGGCGGTAGTCGGAAGCCGTAGCGGGTACGAGGTTCAGTGTTGGCATAGGCGATTTCCCGGGCTTTCTCTTCCATCGAGCGGTCGTGCTCTGTCGCTCGCACGCGCATCTTGTGGATTGACGGTGCTCAAGATCGCGACGGCATGCCGGTCAGACACGAAGAGCGGCAAATCCTTCGACATCGCGCGCCTTGCGCTCGAAGGTGGCCAGCGGCAGGCAGCCGAACGTCTGCGCCGTGGCCAGGTGCAGGCAATCTGCGAAATCGATGTTGAGCTCGCGGTAGAGATGCACGGCTCGCTCGAGTGACTCTTCGTCCTGGAATCTCATTTCGCGGGATTCGAGCAACCCCACGAAAACCCCGATCACCTCGTCCTTGCTGAATCGATAGACGGAGCGAAGCACCGATTCGGTCTCAAGGACGACGGACGTCGCGAGGAATAGTGTTTCTCCAGCTTCGACGTGCCGTTCGATGTATCGCTGGGCAACTAGGGTCTGGCTTGGGTCATCTTCCACGACGTAACGAAGGATGACATTGGTGTCCAGTGCCGGCATCTAGCCCGAATGTGCGATGAGTCTTGACACTAGTCGTGCCGCATGTCCGCGACTGCCACAGGCTTGCCCCGACGCTTGAGCACACCCTTCAGGTCCTTGATGCTCCCGGTCTTTGCCCGCATGACGGTCGTGCCATCGTGCAATACGGTGAATACCACCCGATCACGGGCCTTGAGCCCCATGGCTTTCCTCACCTCTGCCGGGATGGTGATCTGACCCTTGCTGGTGACTGCTGCTTCGGTCATGGCCGACTGATTCCTTACTTTGAGTCAAATTGTAAGGAGCCTGCTCCTTGTCTTCAAGCAAGCCCGTAAGCCATTTTATTCCGGGAGTTCAGCGCTAGCCCGATCGGACCCCATCCGGCTAAAACTCCGGTCCCACCGTAATGTAGACCTGGAAGGAGTCCTCCGAGTCGTCCAGCGGGAAGGCCAGGTCCACGCGCGCAACGCCGACCGGGGAGCGAAAGCGCGCCCCAAGTCCGGCACCGTATTTCTCGTTGATGTCGTCCAGGTCATTGAACGCGTTGCCCGCATCGACGAAAGCGGCCACGCTCCAGTCGGGCGTGATCCGGTGCTCGTATTCGAGGCTGCCGACCAGCTGGTGCTTGCCGCCGGTGATCGCATTGGCGGGGAACAGCTCTTCGAAGCGATAGCCCCGCACACTGCGGGCGCCGCCGGCCCGGAATTCGTAGTACTCCGGCATGCGGTTGAAATCGACGCCCAGGACGTTGCGGGTCTCGGCGTCGGAATAGCCCGCGGCCGTGCGCAGCAGCAGGCGCCCGGCGTCGCCCATCGGTCGGATGGTCCAGCTGTTGAATCGTAATTGACGGAAATCGACGTTCGAGCCTACGGCCCCGTCGGCAACGAGGAGCTCGAGATCGAAATAGTCGCCGCGGCGGATGAAGAGGTCGTCGTTCGCTCGTCGGGCGATCAGCCGGAAGCTCGGAACCACTGCCTCGTAGCTGGGCGCCAGCGTTTCGAACGCTTCCTGGCCGATCGCGTCGATGATGATCTGCTGTGTATCTTCCGGGAGATTGCCGAAGAGGATCTCGAAGATGTCGTAGGATTCGTTTACATAGCTCAGGCCGGCACGACCGCGGACTTCGAAATCGCCCCACGACCGTTCGGGCAGATGCCAGAAGGCCGAAATCAGATTGTTGATGATGCGGGTTTCGCCCCCCTCATCCAGTTCCACGTCCTCGAAGTCCAGGCCGCGGCTCTGGTGGCGTGCGGTCAGCTCGAGGCGCTCCTGGGCCAGAGGATCCAGGGGGATGTTGTAGCGGAGATCCGCCGCCAGGCGAGTCTGATCCTGTACCGCGGTGGCGCCGAAGTTGAAGTGATGACCGTAGCGACCCAGGTAGCGACGGTTCCAGTCTCCCTGGACGCCGGCCCCCGTATCCGTGCCCCAGCCCAGCTGCAGGCGGTATCGGTTGGGCTTGGAGGGGGTCAGGGCGATGGTCATCGGTATCGCCGCCTGGCTGTCGGTCTCGGGTTCACGCTGCTCGATCACGACCTCTTCGAAGTACCCGCTGCGAGTCAACACACGGCGCTGCTCGACGATCGCACCCTGGTCGAACGGAGCTCCCGGTTCCAGCACCAGGTACCGGTTCAGGAAATCTTGCGCGAACAGCGACTGCTTGAAGACGATTTCACCGATGACATGCAACGGCCCGGTGTCGATGGCGAGCCGGATGCTCGCGCTGTAGGCCGCGACATCCACTTCCACCCGGCGTTCGCCGAAATCCGCTTGCCGATAGCCGCGATTGCGGATTTCGGTCAACAGCTCCTGCTTGGCGCGCTCGTACTCGACGTGCCGGAACGGTTGGCCTTCCGCCAGCGGGACCGACTGCACCAGTTCCACCAACTCGGGGTCTTCGGCACCGGGGCCGGTGATCCGGATGTCGATCTCTCCAATGGGCACCGGCGGACCCGGGTCGATTTCGTAGCGGGCGGCCCAGGCCTTACCCTGGGGCCCCGGCGGCCGGAGCTCACTCTCGATGGACGGGCGGTAATGGCCGAAGGGTTCCAGCGCCCGCCGAATCTCCGCCTCGGCCGTGTCGTGAAGCTCGCGGATGGTGTCGCCGTCCAAATCGGGGTCGTTACGGTGTCGATTCAGGCGCAGTGCAGCCTGCACGTTCTCCCGGGCTTCACCGGAGACACCCTCGATGGTGACTTCGACGGCTGCTAAAACGCCAAAGGGCGGCAGCATCGCCGCCAGCACCCAAAGGGCCCGGAAGTGGGAGCGAAAACGGCGCGGGATCGTCCCTGCTGAATCAGTTCTCATAGGTCACGGTCAGATTGATGTTGCTGTCGGCTTCGCCCACGTTGGCGCTGATCCCGTAGCGGGGTGTGATGTTGAACAGGGAATTGAACTCGCTGGTGCTCTCCAGCACGTTGTAACCGTAGCCCACGTAGAACCTCGGGGACAGGTAGGTTCCGACGCTGAGCACGTTGCTTCGATCCCCCGGGGAGGAACCCGTGAGCAGATAGGATTGAATCTCGCTTGGATCCTCCAGCTGCGGGCGCGAAAACAGGGTAAGCACCGGCTGGGTAGCGGGCCCGGTGACCAGCACGCCGGCGGCGGTGACCTCGGGATCATCCTGGATCCAGCGGACCGCGCGCACGTTGAGTTCGGGTTCGGTCGCCGGCACGGTTGGGAAGATCAGCTGGCCGGTCTCGATCTCGAGGTCCTGTCCGAAGGCCCGGAATGTCCCATCACGCACCTCGAACTGACCCTTGGCGATCGGTATCAGCGAATCCCGGTCGGGCGAATGGGTGAAGGTCACGGCACCGGTGAGCCGGCTCCGAAAGCCCAGCGCATCGACGCTGACCTGGTCCCCCAGGGCTACCCGCACCTGACTGTCGATGACGAATGGCGCGGCGGCCGGCGCTGGTTCCGGCTGCTCGTCCTCACCGGCGTTGACGATCACGACGTCCGGCGAGGGGGCCAGGACCTGTCCCGGCGTATCGGCGGCGCCCGCCGCGTCGGGCGCGGCCGCCGAGCGCAGCGACAGCTGAGGGGTGATCGCCGCCTTCGGGATGGTGAGGCTCCCACGAAGGTGCAGCGTTTCATCGCGCCAACCCACCTGCAGGTCGGGCGACAACAGGACCCGGGCGTCGGGCGTGTCGTACGCTGCCAGGCGCTGGCCCGCCACTTCGAGCGAGAAGGTGCCGGCAGCCGGGTCGGCCTCACCTTTGATCCGCAGCCGCCCCTCGCCCGAGCGCAAGTCGCCGCGGATATCGAGATTGCCCGGCCGGCCCGGATCGCTGGCGATCTCGAGTTCGATCTCGCGCAGCGCAAGTCCAGCCATGGGGATGTCGGCCTGTCCCCCGGCCAGGTTCAGCTCACCCGTCACTTCGGGCTGCTCGAGGGTGCCTGCCAGGTCGAGGTTGGCGTCCAGGCGCCCGGCGGTCGACGCCAGTTCGGGCACCCATGCGGCGAGCATGTCGAGACGGGGCAGGTTCGCCTGCGCCCGCCCGGCCAGGGGCTGCACGTTCGTCGGCGGCAGCGTCGTGAACCGAGGCAGACGGACCTCGGCGACCACCTGCCCTTCCTCCGGCGCTGCGAAGCGAAGATCGGCGAGGAGCCCCTCGGGGTCTACGGTCAGCCGCAGTTCGCCACCGCCGTGAGGCAGGCTCTCCTCGCTATCTCCCATGGGCACCCGGACCTCACCAGGGGTCAGGCGAAAATTCGCCTCCATGTCCATGCGACCGTCTGCGGCCAGGGTGGCCTGCGCCTCACCCGCCAGTGCACCGGTCATGGCGGGGAGGAACGACGCAACCGGCAGATCCTGCAACGATGCGCTCAGGCTACTCTGTCCCGCCTCCGCCCGACGGGCCCCAAGGCAGACCTCACCGCCCTCGTTCTCCCGCTCAAGACAGCTCTCGTCGAGGGCGACGGTCTCCTCGCTCAGGGTCAGGTCGGCCGGTGCCAGCAGGTGCCAGCGGCCGTAGCCATCGGTTTCCAGCGACAACCGGTTCAGCCGTCCCGACCAGGTCGTCAGCTCGGCATCGAGGCCGCCGTCGAGGCCGAGCGTCAAGCGCTCGCCGGCGGTATCCGCCTCCAGCGACAATTCGTGTGCGGCAAGCTTGCCCTGGACCTCCAGGCGGGCGTCCTGGAGAATGGTCTGCTCGCCGCTTCTTACCGGTCCAAGGATCAACGCGAGCGCCAGGGGCTCCTCCGGGTCGAGACCGGCCTCCACCGAGCCTTCGGCCCTGGCCACGGTCAAATCTTCCAGCGCCAGCGCCGTGCTCTCGAAGGTAGCGGCCAGCCGGGGGGTATCCGGAGTCCCTGTCACCTTGCCCTTCGCGTTGAGGTGTCCCTGTGCACCGGGAAGCAGCGCGCCGGGATTCGCCGCGTCCAAATTCCAGTCCAGGGTCAGCTGGTCCGGCGCGAGCTCGCCGCTGGTACTCAGCGTGTTGCCCTCACTGGCGAGGGTGACCGAATCCATCGCCACCGTCTCGCCGGCAAGGCGGGCGACGGCCGAGGCCTGCAAGGGGCGATCCATCAGCAGGCCGCGCAACTCGTGCAGCGCCACCTCTGCGCTGAGCCCGGTGTCCGTGTCGAAGGTGCCTGTAGTGTCCATCGCGAGCGCCAGTTCGCCGTGGACTTCTTCGAGCACGGCACCGGGGTCCAGCGCCTCGCCCACGACGTGGAGTTCCCAGCTCGGGACGGGATCCCAGCCGACGGTACCGCGGGTGCGGAGCTCGCCGCCCAGGACCTGACCGCGTAGCGCCTCGAGCATCAGTGTCGTCTGGTCACCCCGGCCGCGGAGCTCCCACTGACCCGGCGGGAGCCCGGAAGCAGCGACGTCGGCAGCGAGGTCCAGGTTGTAGCCATCGACGCTTCCAACGATCGCCAGCTCGCCGCGCGTGCTGCGCACGATGGGTTCGTCTCCGGTCAGCGGCCACTGCAGGTCCTGCCAGGCCAGCTCGAGATCGGCGACCGGGGATGCGGTGTCCAGCCTTTCCAGCTTACCGGCGAATTCAAGGGTCAGCGGCGTATCGACCAGGTCGAATGTGAATGCCTCGATGCTGGCCCCGGCGCCCTGCTGTTCCCCCGCAAGGCGACCGTCGAGTGACAGTTTGCTCGGCAGTTCGGGGGCGAGGGCATCCACGCCCTCGATGCGGACCTGGTAGCGGAGATCGACACCGATGGCAGCGCCCCAGTCCAGTGCGCCGTCGAGGCTCAGCTCGCCACGAAGCGGATCGGACGAGCCAGCCGCCATGGCGGTGTCGGCTTCGGCGGGCTTCGGCAGGCGCCACTCCCAGGCGGCCTCCAGCCGCAGCGGCATCTTCGCGCGCATCGCGGTCTCCCCGCTCATGGCAAGCCCGCCCTCGGGCAGCCGGAGTTCGAAACGCTGCAGCGAGAGCGCTTCTCCCTCCAGCGTCGCTTCCAGGTCCAGGGAGTCGATTTGCTGCGTCGGCGCGTCGGGCTGTGAGATCGACCAGTCTCGCAACCGGACTTCGGAGAGCCGGATATCCAGCGGTGCCCTCAGGGCCGACGGATCGAAGGGCTGGCTGGAAGCGGGCTCGTCGCCGGGGTTGAGTGACAGGCTGCCAGACTCGGCCTCGAGCCGGGTGATGCGCAGTTCTCCCTGCAGCAGTGCGCCGGGCTCCCAGTCGAGTTCGAGCTGGGCGAGGTCCAGGTTGATTCCGGGCAGGGAGACCTGGAGTCCGCTCATCGCCAGGGGGCCCACGATACGGCCATCGAGTGTCTCCCAGCTCACCGCATCTCCGAGCCAATGCTTCGCCCGTTCGGCCAGGAATCGCGTCCCGGTCTCGGAACTAATCAGCCCCGCCAGCGCTCCAAGAACCAGCAAGGCAAGAAGCAACAAGCTCCCGAATACCCCCACTGCGTACCGGGCAATTTTCCGTGGTGCGGGCATGGAAGTATCGATTTCAGCAGTCAAGAGCGATCGGGCCTTGTATTGTCAGGGGGCGATTGAGCACTACGACAGTTCTGACACCAGGAGATGGAGATGATGATACAGCGGTTTGCAGTGATGACGCTGGCAGCAGCGCTCGGGACCTCCGCCCAAGCGACGGAGTTCAACAAGGATGCCCTCAAGACAATGCAGCAGCAAGGCCACGAGATCGCGGAGGACGCCCCGAGGCGGTTCAAGGCAAAGGGAGACTTCTGTCTGGACACGTCGGATGATGGTCTGGTTGTCAAAGCCTGCTCGGACGAGGCCACCCAGAAGTGGAAGTTCGACGACAAGCGTCGCCTGGTTGCCAACTCAGGGCGCTGCGTGGCTGTTGGCAAACTTGCCGATTGCGATGCGAGCGACGTCAAGAGCTGGACCCACGACGATGCCAAGCGCCTCGTCAACGCGGACGGGAAATGCCTGCAGATCAAGGGCAACACTCCGAAAGCGGACGCGAAGGTGGTCAATGCCGCCTGTAAGAAAGATGTGGTGGGACAGGTCTGGGAACAGGCCGCTCACCCCTGAACTGCCCTTCAGCGTTCGAGGGCTGCGCCTGTGTCCGCCAGGAGGGAGTCCGCCAGTTCGTTCAGGCATGCGACCGATTCCACGCCTTCGACGGCCGGGTGGGCGTTGCGGTTGACCCAGACCACCTGGAATCCAGCTTCGCGAGCGCCGACGATGTCGTGATCCAGGTTGTCGCCGACGTGGAGAATCTCGGCCGGTTCCAGGCCGAAACGCTCGGCGGCCAGCTCGAACATTTCGACGTGCGGCTTGGGTCGACTGACCTCGTGCGGAAAGACCGAGAACCGGAAATAGTCCCTTAGGCCCAGTCGCTCGACCCGGGCACTGCCGTTGGAGATGGTCGCCATGGGGTAATGGTCGACAAGGCGACGCAGGGCGGGCAGCACGTCTTCGAAGAAGGAGACTTCGTGCCGCGCCGCGTAGAACAGGTCATAGGCTTCGTCCGCCATCGAGGCCGGATAGCCGCAGCGGGTCAGCGCGCGCTCGATCACCGCCTTGCGCAGTGCGGAAAGGTCGTGCGCCCGCTCGGGCGCTTCATCGACCAATTCACCGCGCAGGGCCCACATGGCGTCGCGGTCGAAGCGTTTGGCGACTCGGGGTGCATTGCGAACGAACCAGGCGCGCAAAACCGTCTCGGCCGTTCGCATCACCGGCGAGATGGGCCACAAGGTGTCGTCAAGGTCGAAGGTCAGCGCGCGAATCATGCGCTACAGAGTAGCAGGATGGACTGCTGATGATGATCCCGATCAGTCGCCGCGAAGCTGCTCCAGCAACTGTTCGCGGTCCAGCTGGCGGGAAACCAGGGCAAGACCGTCGGCGTAGGGCACGACGCCATTGCGCCGCAGGATCCGCTTGGCATCCGACCCGCCGGCAAACTTGAGGAAGTTCCGGACGTAACGGCGGTTGGGCCCGCTGTCGCGAATGGCCAGGTAGAGCGGCGTAAACAGCAGGTATTCGCCGGACTGGATGGTCTGGTAGGCGGCGCTGCGGCCCTCCAGGGTGAGGATCTTGACCGGCATCTTGCGGGCGGAACTGTAGGTGGCAACGCCGAGTGCCAAGGGGTCCGCGGCGACGGCGTCACCGAGTTGTTCGAGGTTGCCGACCCGCGAAGTTGCGGCAAGCTCGGCGTTGGGTCGGCCCAGCAGGAGGGCCGCGAGATTGGTGTCGACGCCGTGGCCCGGGTCATCGTGGGCAATGACATTGATGGCCTGGTCGTCTCCGCCCATCTGGTTCCAGTTGGTGATCTTGCCCTCGTAGACATCCTGCAGCTGGGCAATGGAAATGTTGACGATCGGGTTCTGCCGGTTCACGACCACCACCAGCGCGTCCCAAACGATGGGGTACATGGTTGCGCGACGTTCCTGGGCATTGGTTTCGTCGGCAGATCGGGCGGTGCCGCCCATGTCGACCTCACCGGCTGCCGCGAGCCGCAGCGCTTCGCTGGCCGTGGTCAGATCCACGGAAATTTCCCCTTCGCCCTGCAGCTGATAGAGCTGGGCAAGATCCGCCATGAAGGCACGAGTGCTGGCCAGGTCGCCGACATAGCTCAGATTCTGGGCCCAGCCTTGTCCGGTTGCCGCCAGTAGCAGCAGACCCGTCACCAAATAAGAAAAGCAACGCCGCGTCATGAATTTCCTTCCCCGTTGGCTGTGTCTTTTGGCGCGCCGTATCGAACCCCCAGCGTCCGATCGCCCGTAGCGCGCCTGCACAGTTTCTGCACGCAGATTAGCACCTGCCGCAGGATCAATCCAACAGCAGAAGGAAGCTTCGCCGGCCCCGCAGCATGTTGAGCAGGAGGCGCTCCTGGTCTTCCGCGAGAGCGCGCAGGTCGGCGATTCCCGTGACCGGCTTCTGGTTGAGACCACGAATGAGGTCGCCGCGCCGAAGGCCCTCGCGGTAGGCGGCGCTGCCGCGCTGGACTTCGACGATCAGGACGCCATCGAGTCCGGTCTGCGTCACCGTCTCCTCGTCCAGGTCAACCAGCAGTGCACCGGACAGGCGCCGGTTGACCGCCGCCCCGTGGATCCGGTTCAGAGGCACCGCTTCGATTTCGATATCGACGGTCCTGAGTCGACCGTCCCGAAAGTACTCGACGTGGGCGATCTGCCCCACGGGCAAGAGCCCTTCGGCATTGCGCAGGTCGGCGGCGGTGAGGATGCGCAGGTTGTTGACCGCGATGACCACATCCCCGGCGCCCAGTCCCGCGCGCTCTGCGGCCGAATCCGGGAATGTCCCGGTAATCAGTGCCCCGGTCGGCTGCTCCAGCGCCAGTTCACGCGCCAGGGCCTCGTTCAGATCCTGCAGGCTGACCCCGAGGCGGCCGCGACGCACGATGCCGTGATCGAGCAGTTCGTCGACGACATAGCGGGCCAGCGTGGACGGGATGGCAAACCCGATTCCCACATTGCCACCGCTGGGAGAGAAGATGGCGGTATTGATTCCGATCAGCTCACCGCGCAGGTTCACCAGCGCGCCGCCGGAATTGCCGGGATTGATGGAGGCGTCGGTCTGGATGAAGTTCTGGTAGTTCAGGCCTCGCAGACCGCGGCGACCGAGAGCGCTGACAATGCCCGAAGTCACCGTCTGGCCCAGGCCGAAGGGATTGCCGACGGCGACCACGAAATCACCCACCCGAAGTCGGTCCGATTCGGCCAGGGGGAGTTCCTGGAGCCCGTCGCCGTCGGCGACGCGAATAAGGGCAAGATCCGTATCGGGGTCGGTTCCGACGACTTCGGCCGTCAGCACCGTACCGTCCGCCAGCGTCACCCGGATGTCGTCCGCGCCCTCGATGACGTGGTTGTTGGTCAGGATCAGCCCGTCGTCCGAGTCGACAATCACACCGGAACCGAGGCTGCGAGCCACGCGATCCCTGGGTACGCCGAAGAAACGCCGGAAGAACGGGTCGTCGGCAAACGGGTGCCGGTTCGCGATGGTCGTCGTGGAATGGACGTTCACCACGGCCGGCATGACCCGCTCCAGGACCGGAGCGATGGACGGCAGCGGTTCGCCGTCGACTTCGGCTGGAAGGGCTGCCAGGGTCGGCAGCGCCACGGTGAAGAGTGCGAGCGAGAGGGCAAATTTCCTGAGCATGACGCGATGACTACCTTGGTTCTCTTGGCTGGGAACCTCGATCGCCGCGGAGGTTCCCCGAATGTTGCAGGTTAGGCCGATGCGACGCTCTTGGGAATGGTCGCAGCGGCCCCTGATCCGAAGCGGTTCAGGGCTAACTTTTTGATTCTTCGTTCGACCCCATTTCACCGGCCAGAAAAGCATTGACTTCGCCAGGGCGCAATACTAGTCTGACCACTCGGCACTACTACATCTTGTGCTCCTGCAGCTTCTGCGCAACTAAACATAGTGTCCCGAGGGGGTTAATAATAATGAGCAGTGTGCGCCTGGAAACCGTCCCCAGAACAGTCGAAGAGATCCCGTTTCAACAGGCATCGGTTGATATCTGGGACAAGAAGTATCGACTCAAGAGCAAGAACGGTAAGGTTATCGATGCGACGATCGACGAGACCTACAAGCGGGTAGCCAAAGCGCTGGCCGACGTCGAGTCGACCGAAGAGAAACGGGCCTACTGGTTCGAGCGTTTCCTGTGGGCCCTGCGGCGTGGGGTCATTCCGGCGGGCCGGATCACCTCCAATGCCGGCGCCCATGAACACAAGCCGGCCACCTCGACGATCAACTGTACCGTCTCGGGCACCATCCGGGACTCCATGGACGGCATCCTGGAAAAGGTCCATGAAGCCGGTCTGACCCTGAAAGCCGGCTGCGGCATCGGCTACGAGTTCTCGACGCTGCGGCCGCGCGGCGCCTATGTGTCCGGCGCCGGCGCCTACACGTCCGGACCGCTGTCCTTCATGGACATCTACGACAAGATGTGTTTCACCGTGTCGTCCGCCGGTGGCCGGCGCGGCGCGCAAATGGCCACCTTCGACGTGTCGCACCCGGACGTGCGCGAGTTCGTTCGCGCCAAGCGGGAAAACGGGCGGCTGCGCCAGTTCAACCTTTCGCTGCTCATCACCGACGACTTCATCGAGGCCGTTCGCAACGACGAGGAGTGGCCCCTGGTGTTCCCGATTCTCGAGAAGGAATCGGAAGAGGTCGATCTGGAAAATCCGCAGCATGTCGTGTGGCGCGAGTGGCCCTCGACGGAAGGTTACGTCGTCAACGATGAGGGCCTGGTTGCGTGCAAGGTCTACCGGCGAGTGCCGGCGGCGCGCCTGTGGGATCTCATCATGGCCTCCACCTACGACTTTGCGGAGCCGGGGGTCATTCTCGTCGACCGGGTCAACGAGATGAACAACAACTGGTACTGCGAGAACATCCGGGCCACCAACCCCTGTGGCGAGCAGCCGCTGCCGCCCTACGGCGCCTGCCTCCTCGGCAGCATCAACCTGACTCGCTTCGTGGAGAAGCCGTTCGGTGACGAGGCCTCGTTCAACTGGGACGAGTACCAGGAAACCGTGCGGATCTTCACCCGCATGCTCGACAACGTGGTTGAAATCTCGGGACTGCCGCTGCACAAGCAGCGAGAGGAAATTGCCCGCAAGCGCCGTCACGGCATGGGCTTCCTCGGCCTGGGCTCGACGGTCACCATGCTGGGTATGCCCTACGGATCGCCCGAGTCGGTGGCGTTTACCGAAAGAGTTGCCCGGGAACTGGCCGTCGCCGGCTGGGAAACCGGTGTGGAGCTGGCCAAGGAAAAAGGCGCAGCGCCGATCATGGAAGAGACCTTCATCGTCGACGAGGAGATGCTGCGCAAGCGTCCCGAGATGGCGGAGGACGGCTACAAGGTGGGCGACTCGGTGAAGGGACGCGTGCTGCACTCGAAGTACAGCCGCTATATGCAGCGTATGGCCGAAGTGGCGCCGGAACTCGTCGAGGCTATGGCCGAGCATGGGGCACGGTTTACGCACCACTCGTCGATCGCCCCCACCGGGACGATTTCCCTGTCGCTGGCCAACAACGCCTCCAACGGAATCGAGCCGAGTTTCGCGCACCACTATTCGCGCAACGTGATCCGGGAAGGCCGCAAGACCAAGGAAAAGGTCGAGGTCTACTCCTTCGAACTGCTGGCCTACCGCGCGCTGGTCAACGAGAAGGCCATGCCTTTTTCCGAGAAGGACGACGAGAAGCTCCCGGATTATTTCGTGACCGCCGAGGACATCACGCCCACCCAGCACGTCGATATCCAGGCCGCCGCCCAGAAGTGGATCGACTCGTCGATCTCCAAGACCGCCAACGTGCCCACCGACTACGACTACGAGGATTTCAAGGACATCTACCTCTACGCGTACGACCAGGGGCTGAAAGGCTGCACGACCTTCCGCTTCAATCCGGAGGCGTTCCAGGGCGTGCTGGTCAAGGACAAGGATCTCGCGGAGACCACCTACAAGTTCACCCTGGATGATGGGTCGGTCGTCGAGGTCAAGGGCAATGAAGAGATCGAGTACGACGGCGAAACCCACACTGCAGCGAATCTGTTTGATGCGCTGAAAGAGGGTTACTACGGGAAATTCTGACTATGAGCACCAAGATCGAGAAAGCAATCGTCGGCTTTGAAGTCGTCAAGCCGGAGAAGAAGAGCGCGAAAGAGAAGGACCGTGCCAAAGTCATCCAGATGCACGAGTCCGTCGAACGACCCGACGGCATGGAGCCCCTCGAGGGTTCGACCTACAAGATCAAGACGCCGCTAGACGAGCATGCGCTCTACGTGACAATCAACGACATCGTGCTGAACCGCGGCACGAAGCACGAGCAACGCCGACCCTTCGAGATATTTATCAACTCGAAGAACATGGACCACTTCCAGTGGATCGTTGCGCTCACCCGGGTCATGTCGGCGGTCTTCCGCAAGGGTGGAGACGTAACTTTCCTGGCCGAGGAACTGGAAGCGGTCTTCGACCCGAGAGGCGGCTACTTCAAGTCCGGTGGCAAGTTCATGCCCTCTCTGGTCGCGGAAATCGGTGCGGTCCTGACGCACCATATGAAGAAGATCGGGCTCATCGAGGAAGACGAGATGACCCCCGAGCAGCTGCAGCTGATTGCGGAAAAGCGTGCCGCCGCCGAAGGCAAGGCCAAGGACGACGGCGAGTATCCGGATTCCGCCAGCATGTGCTTCAAGTGCAACACCAAGGCGATGGTCATGATGGACGGCTGCGAGACCTGTTTGTCTTGCGGCTATTCCAAGTGCGGGTGAACAAGAAGTTGTGATGCTCTGAACCCGCTTCACCACAGGCGCCAAACTACCGAAGCAGAACATAAGGCAAGGGACTGCCACTTTTTTTGGCCCGCAGTAACAGGCGCGGGCCGGACCGCTCAGCGGTCAGCGCTGGCGGCTTCATCCTCGCGCTGATCCGACCCGGCGTGTTCCCCTTCGTCGTCGTCCTTCGCATCTTCGGCTTCCGTGGCGTCCAGGTATTGCTGCTGGTCGCCGTAGTAATCGTCGATGGCGTGCTCCGATGAAACGGGGCTCAGATAGTGCCTGGCATCCAGGCCTTTCTCCCGCATGGCCAGCCCGGTCAGGCAGGCCTTGACGATATGCGCGCGGGTGAGGGTCGTGGCATAGGTCGGATCGAGCGCCGGATGCAGCTCGACGAGGTCGAAGCTGACCACGTTGGATTCGGCGCAGAGGCGGCGCACGATGGTGATCGATTCGCGCATCGTCAGGCCGCCGGACACGGGCGTGCCGGTTGCCACCATGAAGGCCGGATCCACCACGTCGATATCGAACGAAATGTGGATCTTGCGGCCTTCTTCGCTGGCTTCCGCGACGACCCGGTCCAGGACCGCATCCCAGCCCCGCCGTTCGACCTCCGCCATGGTGTGATAGCGCATGCCCTCGCTGCGCATCCACTTGAAGGCCTCCCGGTCCGGGCCGGCTGAACGCAAACCCACCTGGATGTAGTCGGCGGCGCGCACGTGCCCTTCGTTGATCAGGCGATAGACCGGATAGCCGTGACTGATCAGGTGCGCCCGACCCCACCACGCGTCATAGTGGGAGTCGAAATGGATGACGCTGACCCGCTCCTTGCCGAAGACGTCGGCCAGGGCGGCGACGTTGGGATATTCGAGCGAATGGTCCCCGCCGATGACAACGGGTACCGCACCGGTTTCCGCGATCTCCCGCACCACCTCACGCACGTGCTGCATGGAGCGCTCGGTGCTGGCATTGTCGATGGCGACATCCCCATAGTCGACGATGTTCAGGACCTTGGAGGCATTGACCTGGACGTACTGGTCCATTCGCCCCATGGGCCGACCCAGCAGGCGCATGTCGATGGTGGCCTGCGCCCCCGAGTCCCGCCAGCCGGAGCCCATGTTCAGAGGCGCCCCGACGATTGCCACGTCGACTTCGCCCGCGACCAGGTCCTCTGGCGTGAGGGCGAGCGGTAAGCCGCCGAAGGTGGGAGGACCTCCGGAACCGCCGTAGCGGCCCAGGGGCAGTGGTCCGGGTTCCCGCGCCGGGTCCATGGACCTCGGCCGGATCAGCCGCCACCTGTTGAACTCCGGTGAGTCGGTGTTCAGCGGAATATTCGGCGCATCTCTGCCGGCGACATATTTGCTGGCCTCGATGACCGACATCATCGCCTGCACCCAGGTCTTGACCTGTTCCGGCGTGCGTTGCTCCAGCGCCTCGATCGTGTCGTCGAGACCGCCGGCCCAGCGGCGGGCCTTGTGGCTCTGCAGGAACGCGAGCTCTTCCTCGCTCAGCAATTCGAGCTTCGGCGCAATGGAGTCAGGCAGTTCGATCGGCGGTTTGTCCTCTTCCTCGCGGGGATCCTTGGTCTCGAAGGGGTAGGGCGCCGTGCCGACGACATGCTCGTGCATCTCCGGCGGACCGGCTGCGGCGATGCCCCAGACGGTCATTCCGAGGAAGAGTGCGCCACGGCGAACCAGCGTGATGACTGACATGGCGTCAATCCTGCCCATGGTCGATCGCCAGCGGATGGACATAATCGGGCTCATGGCCGGCATCCCGCACTGCCATGCCGACCAGGCAGGCGTTGAGGATCGTGTTGGCGTTCATGGCAGAAAGGCGCGAGACATCCAGCATCGGCGCCAGGTCGGTCAACTCGAAGCCGACGATCTCCTTTGCTGCACACAGGTGACGAATTGCGCTCGCGATCTCCTGTACGCGCAATCCGTTGGCGGCAATGCGCCCGGCCGCGACCATTTCCGACGGCTCGATGACGCTGACGTCGATCGAGACGAAGAGCCGGTCGGGGCCCTTCTTCGCTTCCCGGAGGACCCGTTTGAGCACCGCGGCCCAGCCACGCCGATTGATCTCGGCCATGGTGTGATAGCGAACGCCTTCCTCGCGCAGCCAGGTCAGCGTTTCCCCGGTGACGGCAGGGCCGCGCAGCCCTACCTGAATTAGATCCTCGCCCCGGATGATGTTCTCGTTGAGGAGCAGAAAGACCGCCTGCGTATCGGATACGGTGTGGACGCCAGTTCGGTGGGCGTCCGGATGGGCGCTGAAGTGGATCAGACCGAAACGGTTTCCTTGCTGGGCTATCGCAACGCCCTTGACGCCGGGATAGAGCATCGAGGTATCCCCGCCAACCAGCATGGGAACGGCGCCGGTACCGGCAGTCTCGGCCACCATGTGGGTCACGTGGTCGATGGTGCGTTCGACGCTCATATTGTCGATGGCGAAATCGCCGTAGTCCACGACCGACAGGGTTTCCATCGGATCAACCAGGGATTGGACGTCCGGTGTGCCGATCGTATCGAGCGCGCGCATGACTCGCGGGCCGTGCTCAGCGTTTCGTCGTCCACTGCCCATGTCGTTCGGCACGCCGATGATCGCGACGTCGACCTTGCCGGCCACCAGATCCTCGGGCCAGATCGCCACCCTAGCGCCGGCGAAGGTCGGTACCCCGGATTCGGGAAACAGGTAGCGGTGCACGCTAAAGGGACCGGGTTCCCGCTTGATCTTGCGCAGCGGCTCGGGCGTCGTGACGGTACCCTCGTTGAAACGCTCGGAGGTCAGGTTCAGCGGCATGGCACCCATGTCGCGCTGCGGGTCGTAGCCCATTTCAGCGGCCACGGCCATGACGTCGGCGATCATGGCGGCGAAGGCCTCATCGTCACGGGTCGCCAATTCGTGTTCAAGCTGACGCGCAGGCAGGTAATCGAGGATTGCGCCCCCGGTCACGAACTCTCGTTGTCGTTCATCGAGAACGGAGAGTCTGTCGCCAAGTTCTGCGGGAACCCGCCAGCCTTCCTCGCCGGCGGCCGGAACGGCAAGGAGCGCAAGGAAAACGGCCGCGATCGCTCGCAGCAGGCAACCGAGTACAAGAGTCGTCTGATCCCCCAAGGATGGCCCCCATCACGCCGATCCGCATCATAGCATCAGTGGCAGTCGGGTGACGTTCTTGATGTCCTCTCGTCCGATACAATCTCCGTGTAGTTCTCCTTAGTGACGAAAGCTATGAAACGAATCGGCTTCACCTTGTTGCTTTTTGCCTCCCTGGTGATGGCAGAAGACACCGCCACCCTGCGAGTGGACTACTATCACAGTGGCAATGCGCTGGACGAGATGTTCAGCCTTCACCAGGTCGTGGTCGAGCCGCTGCCCTGGCCCGGTCATCCGGACCGCGGGATCGACACCACCGGGCTGGGCCCCTACCTGTTCGAAGTGGTCGAACCGCCGACCAACGAAGTGATCTATTCGCGCGGCTTCGGATCGATCTTCGGCGAGTGGCAGACGACCGGCGAGGCGAAGACGATGAATCGCACCTTCAGCGAATCGGTGCGTTTTCCGAAGCCCGACAAGCCGGTTCGCCTGCGCATCTCTAAGCGCGACGATGCGAATCGCTTTGCCGCCATCTGGGACGTGATGATCGATCCCGACGCCCTTCACGTGGTCCGAAGCCATGCTCCGCCGGTTGGCGAGGTCAAGTCGGTCGTTTCCAACGGACCGCCTTCGGAGAAGGTCGATCTGCTCTTCCTGGGCGACGGTTACACGCGCGAACAGGAAGCCGATTTCCTCGCCGACGTCAGGCGCCTGGGCGACGCCCTGTTCGGGACGCCACCCTTCGAGGACTACGCGGAAGATTTCAACGTGTGGGCGATCAACCCGCCGGCCGCCGAAGCCGGCAGCAATCGGCCGTCCAACGGGACCTACCGGTACAGCCCCACGGGAACCACCTACGATGCCTTCGGGGCAGAGCGCTATGTCCTTGCCTTCGACAATGTGGGCCTGCGGGAGATCGCCCAGCATGCGCCCTACGAGCACATCATCATTCTGACCAACATGGAGACCTACGGCGGGGGTGGGATATTCAATCTGTATGCCACGGTGGCTGCCGGGAATGCCTGGGCCGACTACCTGATGATCCACGAATTTGCCCACTCCTTCGCGGCGCTGGCCGACGAGTACTACACCTCGGCTGCGGTTTACGATGTGAGCAGTCCGCTGCGTCCCGAGCCCTGGGAACGCAACGTCACCGCCCTGCACGATCCGGCGCGGCTGAAATGGGGCCACCTCGTCGCGCCCGGTACGCCCGTTCCGACGCCCTGGCCCAAGGAGGCCTTCGAGGCATTCCAGAAGGAAAACCAGGCCCGCCGCGCCCAGCTGCGGGAGGAGAACCGGCCCGAGTCGGAAATGAATGCGCTGTTTCGACGCGAACAGGCCTTTGTGCGCGAGCTGTTCAATGACGCGGAGTACCGGGACCACGTGGGCGCTTTCGAAGGCGCGAACTACCAGGCCCGGGGCTATTACCGTTCGTCGATGAACTGCATGATGTTCACCCGCACGGACTTCTTCTGCCCCGTGTGCCAGGCCGGGATCGCCGAGGTCATTCGCCTGTATACGGACAATTAACCCGAATATTGCACCAATTTTGCTCCACGGCCCCAAATTCTGCCCATGGATCAACCCATTGGAAGAGTTGTTCAGGTCGGGGCCAAGGTACTCTTTGTTCCGCGGCCGGTTTGGAGCGACATCCTGCGGAAATGTCGCTGGATCTCGCGAGTCATATCGTCCGATCCCCCTCAAACCGTGGAATGACCACGCTTTCTCGGACGATCGGCCAATCTGACGGCGCGAGCTGAACCGACAAATCCGGAAATCGGTGCAACATTCAGGTTAACCGGAGCGACCACGGGTCGCTCCGTTATGCCGGCGCCGGCTCGTGAACGGCCTTGATCGGCCGTTCTTCGCCACGCCCGATGGTCAGGAGATCCCAGAACAGGATCACGATGCCGGCCGCCGTGACCCAGCCGAAGATCATCCGCCAGAACATCCCCTGCTTGAACCAGGTGGCCATCTGGGCCTGGAAGTAGCCGCTCCAGGTCGAGCCTTCGAGGGCCCGTTCGATGAAGGACTGCTCATAGCCCGCGATGAGCATGGCAATGGTCATGCCGATGACGCCGACGTTCAGCAGGCCGAGGGCCCACTTCCATTTCCAGCCCCCGTCCGGGAGGTCGCCGGACATCCAGACCTCGCCGCGCCATCGCTGGATGGCGATGTAGAGCATCGCAATGTTGATCGTCGCGTAGGCCCCGAAAAACGCCAGATGGCCATGCGACGCGGTCCATTGCGTCCCGTGGGTATAGAGATTGATCTGCGGCAGCGTGTGCATGAAGCCCCAGACGCCGGCGCCGAAGAAGTTCCCGAAGGCGTGGGCAATGAGCCAGGCCAGGGCCGGATGATTGGAACTCTTGAAGCCGTGCCGGCCGGCGTCATAGACGGCGTGAACGACCATGGCAACCAGCGGAATCGGTTCCAGCGCTGAGAAAAAGCCGCCGACGGAAAGCCAGTACTCTGGCGTGCCGATCCAGAAATAATGATGTCCCAGCCCGAGAATGCCGGAACCGAACATCATCGCCACCTCGATGTAGAGCCAGGTGGTGACGATCTTCCGGCTGGCGCCCAGGGTCTTGATCAGACCCCAGGCCATGATGCAGCCGACCAGCACTTCCCAGGTGGCCTCTACCCACAGGTGGATGACCCACCACCACCAATGCTGGTCTACGGACACGTTGGGCGTGAAGTACATTCCGGCCGTGTAGAGCCCCGCGAGGGCGACCAGGTCCAAAACCAGCACGCCGGAAATGCCGCTCCAGCGACCCTTCATGAATGTCGCAGCGATGTTGTAGAAGAAGATCAGGACGCAGACGACGATGCCGATGTCGGCCCAGCGCGGCGCCTCGATATATTCCCGACCCTCGTTGATCAGCCAGATCGAGGCTTTCTCGCCGGCGCCGATCTGAACGAACAGGTAGACGACGACCACCACGGCCACGGCCGAGGTAAGGACCCAGAAGTTGATCAGGGCCAGCTTGGCGCCGACCAGTTCCCGGCCGGATTCGTCCTCGACCAGCCAGTACACCGATCCCATGAAACCGAACAACATCCACACCACCATGGCGTTGATGTGCACCATGCGAGCGACGTTGAAGTCCAGCTGGTTGTAGAACAGATCCGGATGGAGAAATTGCAGTCCGGCGATCAGGCCGAAGAGGATCTGTGCGCCGAACAGCGCCATGGCGGCCACGAAGTAGTGCATCGCGACCCGCTGGCCCGCATTGAGTTTCCCGGCTTGGGCTTCACTGGCGCTCATTGTTCATCCTCCTGATCCAGCGGCGTGAAACCGCGCGGAAAGCCATTCGTGTCGATGGACGACATCCACTTGAGGAAGGCGACGATGCCGCGGGCTTCCTGTTCCGTGATGCCGAGGTCCGGCATGCGGCGGTTGCTCCCGAAAGTCCGGGCATTGGCGGCTGGATTCTGCAGGAAGGCGACCATCAGATCTTCCCGGAGGCTCTCATCTATCCAGCCCGGATCCAGCCAGGCCTTGGTGAGATCGGGCGCGTAGTAGGCGCCGTTCCCCAGCAACGTATGGCAGTTCATGCAGTTCTTGGCCTGCACGGTCAGCTTTCCGAGCGTCACCAGTTCCTCGGCCGCGGCCTCGTCCAGACGCTCGCCGAACAGGGGTGCTTCCGGTCCGATTCGCGGGGTCTGGTAGCCGCGATCGGCGTTGTATTCATAGAAGATCTTGTGGTTGATCACGCCATAGCCGGGCACCCGCTCGGAGCCGGCGGTGATCTGGCGCACGGTATCGAAGGTCAGCAGTATCAGGATGACCAGCATGCCGGAAGTGATCCAGATGGCGGCCTTGCGCCACGCCGATTCGGAAGACCACCAGGGTGTTTCGTTCATGGTGCCAGCCTCGTATTCAGGGGGGGTTCGACCGGTTCGGTGGCCTCGCCGTGGGTTCCCACGCACAGGTGCCAGATGGCTCGGGGGGCGACGAAATAGCCGATGAGCATCACGGCCACCACCGCGATCCAGAAACCCTCGAGCTCAAGCGATCGGACCAGCCCGTAGCAGCAGACTGCCAACAGGGCATAGCCGGCCAGGCCGGCCAGCTCGTACATTCGACTCCGGTTCAGGCGACCCAGGGCAAAGAACAGCGCGTAGCAGGCCCCGAACATGACGATACCGGCGCCCGACATGGCGCCGATGAGGATCGCTTGCAGTCCCAGGGGTTCGGTCATGGTGGTTTGCCGGTCTTTGGATTGCATCGAGTCTAGGAGTCGTTCCCGCGTGGGCGCCTTGACGAAGATCAAGGCCACGGGTGAGCGCAACGGGCTAACTTGCCGGCCATGAACAAGATCACTCGAACGTTGCTGTTGTCTGCGATGCTCCTGTCTCCGGCCATTTCCACTGCGGCGGATCCGGGAGAGGATGCCTACAAGGTCTGCGCCGGATGCCACGGTTTCCGGGGAGAAGGCAATGAACTGGTCAACGCGCCCGCGGTCGCGGCGCTGCCGGCCTGGTACGTGAGCCGCCAGCTCCGCAACTACCGGGACGGAATACGCGGGACCGACCCGGCCCATCCACCCGGGATCACCATGGCGCAGATGGCGCTTGCGCTGGAATCCGATCAACAGATCGCGGACGTTGCGGCCTATATCGAAGGGCTGTCGCCCGCGGAACTGAAGCCGACCGTGTCGGGTGACGCCGACGCCGGCCGTTCCGCCTACCAACCCTGTGCCGCCTGCCACGGCGACAAGGCGCAGGGCAACGAGTCCCTGAACGCGCCGCCCCTGGCAGGCTTGAGCGACTGGTACCAGGTGGTGCAGCTGAAGAACTTCAAGACCGGAGTGCGGGGCAAGAACCCCAAGGACACCTACGGTCAGCAGATGGCCCCCATGGCGCAGACGCTCGACGAAAATGCCATGCACAACGTGGTCGCGTTCATCAATACGCTCGAACCGTAGCCCCCACCCCATCCGGTATCGCGGTGGCCTTGACCCAGGTCATGGCCACCTTCGGTGTTGCCTTCTAGGCTCGTAACCGAAACGGGGCAACAAGGAGATTTTCGGTGAACTACACACTCATTTTCCTGGCCGCCTTGGCGGCCAACCCAGCCGATGTGCCGGAGCCGGCGCAACTTGAGCCGGTAGTGGTCGTTGCCACGCGCACGCCGCGCCCGGTCAGTTCGGTCGCCGGACTGGTCACTGTCGTCGATGCATCGAGGATGGATCGGGAGCAGGTCCGCTCCATCGGCGACCTGGCCCGCTACGAGGTCGGTTTCAGTGCCGAGACCGCCGGTACCCGCTTCGGGCTGGACGGCTTCAATATCCGGGGCATCGGCGGCAATCGAGTGGCCATTGAAATTGACGGTGTGCCGCTGGGCGATCATTTCGATATCGGCAGCTTCTCGAGCGCCGGACGCGCATTGATCGACCCGGAGTTCATCCAGCGGGTGGAGATCCTCCGCGGTCCGGCATCGACCCTGTATGGCAGTGACGCCATTGGCGGGATTGCCGCGTTCCACACCTGGAATCCCGAAGACCTGACCCATGCCGCCGGCGGTGATCAGGCCTGGCGGCTGCGCAGCGGCTACAGCGGTGCTGACCAGAGTGCCTTCGCCAGCGTCCTGGCTGCCCGCAGCGGTGATCGCTACTCATGGCTGGGCGGGGTCGTCTACCGCGACGGTGACCAGTTCGATCATTCGGTCTCTTCGGGGCCGGAGGATCTGATCAGGGCTCGCCAGTCGGCCGCCCTTGGCAAGCTGGAGGTGCCGGTCGGGACGTTGGGTCAGCTCACGATGACCGCCTCGGGAACGCGCATCGAACGCCAATCGGATATCCGCTCCATTCTGGGAGCCGGTCGTTTCAGGCGGACCACGCTGCTGACCGGCGACGACGCACAGGATCGGACCCGCGCGGGCCTTCACTATGACTTCGCGCCAGCCGCCGGCTGGGCCGATGAAGGTCGCCTGTCCATCTACTATCAGGATAGCGACACGGATCAGTTCACGATCGAGGAACGGGCTGCCAGCGATACGCGCCGGGAAAGGCGCTTTCTCTACGAGCAGCGCACCCGTGGCTTCGAGGCCCAGTTCTTTCGGTCTTTCCAGGCCCTGGGCGGAAGTCATCGCCTGGGCTACGGCATCGATTACCAGGTGACCGACACATCCGAGCTTCGCAATGCGCTCCAGATGGATCTGGCCGGCGCAAATCCATCGACGAGCATTCTCGGAGAGGATTTTCCCGTCCGGGATTTTCCCAACTCGGACACTGAGGAAGCGGCCTTGTGGCTGCAGGACGAAATCGAACTGGGGCGGCTGACGCTGATTCCCGCGCTGCGTTACGAGCGCTACAGTCTCGATCCGGAGCCGGACCCGATCTATCGGGAGGACAACCCGGATGCCGAAGTCGTGGCGCTGGATGCCGACGAGGTAACACCGAGGCTGGGGTTGCTCTATGACCTGTCCGACCGGGTCAATCTCTTTGCTCAATATGCGCGCGGCTTTCGTGCGCCCCCGTTCGAGGACGCCAACATCGGGCTGGACATCCCCCTGTTCAACATCCGGGCAATACCCAACCCGGACCTGGTGCCCGAGACCTCCGACAGCATCGAACTCGGCCTGCGCTACCGGTCGCGGCTCCAGTCGCTGGAGCTGGTCGCCTTCCACAACGACTACAGCGACTTCATCGAGACCAAGGTGAATCTCGGCCCCGATCCGTCCACCGGAACGCTGATCTTCCAGTCGCGCAACGTGACGGACGCCAGGATCTACGGCGTGGAGATCCGCTATCGACGCGATCTTTCCGCCTGGGCGGAGGGATTGGCGTTCTACGGCTCCGCCTTCTGGGCGGACGGAGAGAACGAGCAGACCGGTGCGCCCCTGGCCGGCCTGGACCCGGCAGAGGCGGTTCTGGGGCTGGGCTGGGCAAGCGCGGACGGCCGCTGGAGCACGGATCTGATCGTCAATGCGGGCCGTCCCAAGGACGAGGTGGAGGATCCCGAGGCACAGTTCGTCCCGGCAGGCTACGGCACGGTGGATCTGCTCGCCCAATGGACTCCGCGGCCCGGCCTGCAGGTCGGTGCCGGCCTGTTCAACGCCTTCGACAAGGCGCACTGGAAATGGCAGGGCGTGCGTGGCCTGGCGCCGGGCGATCCGACCCTGCCGCTGCTCTCGCAGCCGGGGCGCCACTTTGCAGCAAGTATCGAATTGAACTGGTAGGACTTGACGATCGTCAAGGCGGTCCGGCACGGGCCGGCGCTATCGTCAAGACAGCATCGAATCATAGTGGGAGAAGCAATATGAACCATCGACCAATGACTGCCATCGGGCTGGCCCTGGGCCTCGCCATCGGTGGACTCGCCCAGGCCCAATCGACGTCCGCAAGCGATCCTCAGGTCCACCAGGCCGAGGTGGCCGGGGCGAAGAGTCTCGACGGGCAGGCGCTTTACCAGGCGCACTGTTCCGGGTGTCACCAGCCCAACGGGCAGGGGCTGCCGGGCGCATTCCCGCCGCTGGCCGGCGCGGATTACCTGCTCGAGGACCAGGGCCGGGCCATCGATACGGTGCTGGGCGGCATGAGCGGCCCGATCACCGTGAACGGGCAGACCTACAACGCGGTGATGCCGCCCATGAGTCACCTGTCCGACGCCGAGATCGCTGCCATCCTCTCCTACGTCTATGGGGCGTGGGGTAATGATGGCGATGCGATCGCAGCTGCCGAGGTCGCCTCAGCCCGGGCGGGGGGCAAGGCGCCCACCGATCGCGCCGCGGGACAGCCCCACCCGGACACCCCGGCCAGCGAAATGAGCTACAAGGGCGCTCCGTCGGCGGTCGCCCCCGAATCGGCCGTGAGCTATATCGACTCCCAGGGACCGAAGATGACTCAGGCCGAGTT
>JAWVZU010000018.1:0-25537 GCA_033722075.1 Lysobacterales bacterium | reverse complement strand
CGAGCTCGAGGTCGGCTCGCGAGACGGCCGCCCTGCGGGCCCCGCCGGCGAACAGCGGGAGCGAGGCGTTCAGCGTCAGGATCCAGTCGTCCTCGTTCTCGAAAGGCGGGCCCGAACCCACGCCGGACTGGCTCAAATTGTCCGAGTACTGCCCCGAGAGGGTCACATCCGGCAGCCAGAAGTCGCGGCGCAGGTTGGTGACTTCCCGCGTCTTCGCGTCGATCAGGGCATCCAGCTGGGCGAGTTCCGGCGAGCTCTCCAGACCGTTCTCGACCATGAAATCGATGAAGAACCCCCAGGTGCGCGGGTTGTCCACCAATCGGTTGAACTCCGCCTCGGTGAAGACGAGCGGCGTTTCGACGGTGGGCGCGACAAGCTGGAACTGCTCGCGAAGCGGGCGATTGAGAATCCGGTTCAAGGCCTCGCGCGCCCGGTCCAGGGTGGACCGGCCCGCCAGAACATCGGAGCGAGCGTTCGCCAGCCGGCTCTCCCAGCGGTAGATGTCGGCCGGTGAACTGGAACCCACCCGCACCCGGTCGCGGGCCAGCTCGAGGTTGGTTCGCGTCAGGTTCAGGTTGTCCTGGAGGATGCGGAGCTGGGTCTGGGCGCGGAGCACATTGAGAAACGACACGGTCGTTGACTGGATGATGTCGAGGCGAAGCTGTTCGTAGGCCTGTTCCCGGCTGAGCTGGACCTGTTCCTGGATCTGCCGGTTGGCCCACAGGTCGTCGACGTAGATCGGCTGGCTGAGACTAAGAGCGGCGTCGGCGCTTCGTTCGGCAACCTGGCCGGCTTCGACCAGCGGGGACACATCCCGGCGTCGGTGGGACGCGTTCAGCGACAGCCGGGGCAGGAGGTTGGCTCGCGCAATGGACACAGATTGGTTGCCTGCTTCAACCCCGCGCTGTTCCGCCAGCAGGTCCAGATTTTCGGTCACTGCAAGTCGTGCAGCGCTGTCGAGTGCGTAGACCGGCCCCTGGGGCACCGGTTCTTCGTTCAGCAGGACCGCCTCGCTGAGCACGTCGAAGCGGGGGGAAACCCCGATTCTCCGCGCCACCTCCATATTGATTGTGAGTTCCCGCTTGCCCTCGAACAACACCGGTTGATCCTGGGTACGTTCACCGAGCAAGAAAGCCTGTACGTTCAGTGCGTTGCGGCGGGCCAGGCGGGTCATGTCGGCGGCCACGGCGTCGGATGCGAGCAGTCCACGGGCAACCGACGCGCGACCCCCCGTGAGCCCGAACGCCGGAAGGCCACGATCGACTAAACGTTCCAGCATCCGGTCGAACTCCTCCGGCGGCATGCGGGGCAGCGCGCTGACGATTGCGGCATCGAGGCCGGACTCGAGCTGGTCAAGCGGGTCGTCACCGTCGCCATGATGAAGCGCGAAGCTCAGATCAACGCCGAGGCCGGCCGCCAGCCGGCGTGCCTCTGCTGCCAGCTCGGGCGCCGCTTCGAAGACGATGGCATCCACCACCAGGGCAACGGACTGGAATGGGACGACCCGCTGCAGTGCCCGGAGATGCTCATCGAAGTCCATCCGGTCGGTCAGGTAATTGAGGTTGCGCTTGCCGCTCCGGTCCCCCGCTATCGGCGCATTCAGCAGTTGTCCGTCGAGGACCAGCGGCAGGAAAGTCGGCTTGGGAAACGCCTCTCGGCCGACCAGCAGCTGGTCGGTTGCGATACCGAGACCAAGGATCAGGTCCACCTCCGTGTCGGCCACCGCGGCCTCGTAAGCGTCGCGAATGCTTGCAGCGGACCAATCACCGTAGAAGCGCTTGATCCGGAGCTCGAACTCGCCGCGGGTCAGGGCCTCGATTTCCTCCAGGAAGGTCTGCTCGAGCTCGGCCAGCTGACCGATCGGGACCCCGTCGCCGATCAAGCCGATCGTGATCGGTTTCGCAGTGCCGGCCCCCAGGGGCAAGGCGCACAGGAGCGTCGCCAAAGACAGCGCGAACCGCAGTCGCCGCCCATACGTCATGACCTCGGCCATCGAATGCCCCCAGGGACTTCATAACTGCTTCAAACCTTCGGACCATTCTAAGCGCCGGTGAAGTGGAGTTGGAAATGATGCAAGCCCTCTTGATCAACCTGTTTCTGGCGGCAGCGGTCGCAACGAGTTCGGCTACGGGCCAGGGAGACGTCTTGAACGATTACGTGGATGCTGCCGAAGCCGCCGGATTCACCGGCGGTGTGCTGGTGGCTCGCGGCGACGAGATCCTCCTCGAACGCGCTGCCGGCCGTCGGGTCCCCGGGAGCGATGAACCGGTCAGGCCGGATACGGTGGCGACGACCGGATCGATCACCAAGCAGTTCACCGCGGCAGCGATTCTGCAGCTGGTCGAAGCCGGTGATATCGACCTCGACGATTCGCTCAGCCGCTACTTCGCCGACGTGCCGGAAGACAAGGCGGGCATCACCGTCCATCACCTGCTGAGCCATCAAGGGGGTTTTCCGGGAGCCATCGGTGACGATCGCGAACGCGTCGGTCGGGACGAATTTGTCCGCAGAGCCATGGCAGTCCCGTTGGACTTCGATCCGGGAACTGCGTACGAGTACTCGAATGTCGGGTTTAGCCTGGCTGCCGCAATTCTCGAGCTGGTCAGCGGCCAGCGCTACGAGGAATATCTCCGCGCCAACCTATTCGAGCCGGCGGGCATGAGTGATACGGGCTATGTGCTGCCCGCCTGGGCGCCGGAACGCCTGGCACATGGGGCCACCCGGGATGGGGAGAACTGGGGAACCGTCTATGAGCGCGCGATCAAGGACGGCGGACCCGGATGGCACCTGCTGGGCAACGGCGGCATTCACAGCACCCTCGGGGACATGTACCGCTGGCACCGGGCACTGCAGGGCGATGAGATTCTCTCGGATGAGTCCAAGGCGCTCATGTACGGGCGGCACGCCGATGAGGGCGGCGGCACCTGGTATGGCTACGGCTGGTCTATCGAGCCGACCCCCTGGGGCGAGATGGTGGCCCACAACGGCGGCAATCCCTACTTCTTCGCTGACTACCTGCGCTTTCCAGAAGGCGATGTCGTGATCTATCTCTGGACCACCAGCCACGACCGGCGCATAAAGGACATGGCGCGGCCGCTTGCCGAGATCCTGTTTGCCGGAGAGTCGGTGAGCTTCCCGCCGGAACCCGCGCCGTTGGTGGGGGCGGGGGAGGGCCCTCCGGCCGCGGAGGGGTCGCTGGCCGCGAAATGGCAGCTCCCCGGCAGTCACCGGGGCCAACGGGCAGCCGAAATGCTGGAAGCGATCACTACCGACGACGCGACCTATCGGCAAAAGTTCATAGACAAGGGTTTCGAACCGGGTCTCGTAGAGCGCAATGGTGTTGATCGGTTGCTCGGCCTGTTCGACCGCATGCGGGATGACATAGGCGCGTTCGAGGTGCGCGGGGCCAGACCCTCGCCGGAAGGGGTCGAAGTCGTCCTCGAGTCGGCTCGCGGAGTGGTCGTGATCGGATTGGCCCTGGAACCCGAGGTGCCGCATCGGATCAAGGGAGTCGATGTGACCATCGGGGATTGACCGCGGAAACCTGTAGACTTTTCCCATGAGCAGTCCGCCCCGGGTCCTGATCGTCGAGGATGAGGAGAAAACCGCAGCGACGCTGGCAATGTACATGCGGCGCGAGGGGTTGGCTCCGGTCATCGCTCGCGATGGGGCCGAAGGGCTCGCCCTTGCGTGTGACGAAGATTTCGACCTGGTCGTTCTGGACCTGATGCTGCCTCGAGTCGACGGGCGGGAGATCTGCCGCCGCCTTCGCGAACGGTCGGCGGTCCCGATCATCATGGTCACCGCCCGGGCGACCGAGCGAGACTGTGTCCAGAGCCTGGATCTCGGTGCGGATGATTACATTACCAAGCCGTTCAGCCCCCGCGAACTGATGGCGCGCGTGCGGGCCCGGCTCCGCAACGCTGAGGCGCGGGCTGAACCACCCCTGGTGCGTGGCGCGTTGCACATCGATCCCACCAGTCGACAGGTTCGCGTCGGTGACGTTCCGGTAAGTTTGACGGCCGCAGAATTCGACCTCCTGCATTGCCTGGCCGCGAGTCCGGGCCGGGTCTGGTCCCGCCAGCAGCTCATGGTTCAGGTGTTCGGAGAGGATACGGGTCGCTTTGACCGTACCATCGATGCCCACGTAAAGAACCTGCGCGGCAAGATCGAGACCGATCGGCGCAATCCGTACTTTGTGCAGACGGTGTTCGGGGTGGGCTACCGATTCTCGGCCGATGCGTCCTGAACTAGTCGGGGGGATCCGGGGGCGGATCGTCACCTGGGTCGGCCTCGTGGTCGTTGCCGCGGTCGCGGCCATCGGCTACTACACGACCCGGGTGGCAGAGGGGACTTTCGTGCGCATGGAAAGCGTTGCGGAGGTCGTCGAGGTTCCCGGCGGCGGTCTGGCCGCTCTGGGGGAAGGTCTGGAACTGGCATTCCGACGCGGCGCTTGGGCCGGCGTCCGCACCGCGGTTCGCCGCCAGGCTGCGGACCTGGGTCCGGGCTGGCGAATCCTGGTTTTCGATGCGGCAGGAAACCCGGTTTCCGGAGCCGATCCCGGGCAGCAGGTCCATCTCGGAGCCGATGGCGAAGTGACCGTAATCGAAGCAACGCCCGATGGGTCGGCAGAGAATGTCCTTGAAGTCCGCGCCCCGAGCATTGGCCTGTCGGATGCGACCGGCTCGGAGATCGGCTCTGTCCATGTTTTTCAGGTTCCCGATGAGGTCGCGGTTGAACCGGCCGCTCGCGCCGAACGGTTTGCCGGCGCGTTGCGCCAGTCGGTGCTGATCGGCGTGATCGTTGCCGGAGCACTGGCCCTGATCCTGACCTGGTTCACGGCAACCCGGATTCTTCGTCCCGTCGCCGTCCTCACTCGGTCGGCAGAGCGGATGGCGAGGGGGGAGCTTGCCGTGCGCGTCCCGATAGAAAGCCACGATGAGCTCGGCGCGTTGGGCGAGGCCTTCAATGCCATGGCCGAGAGTCTCGAGAAGCTGGAGGAATCGCGGCGGGACATGATCAGTGACATCGCCCACGAGCTGCGCACGCCGCTGACCAATGTGCGCTGCCAGCTCGAGGCCCTGCAGGATGGCCTGACGCCGCTGGACCGGTCAGCGGTCGATTCTCTCCACGAGGAGGTGTTGCTGCTGGCCCGTCTGGTGGACGATCTGCGCGACCTGGCCTTGGCAAGCAGCCAGGAGCTTGACCTGGATCCGGTGCGGGTTGTCCTGGCGCCTGCGGTCCGGCGAGCCGGGGAGGCTGTCCCCGGGGCGGACGAGACGCCGATCCGCTACACGGTGCCGGAAGACCTGGCTGTCATCGTCGACGATGCCCGGTTGCAGCAGATCCTGCGCAACCTGATCGGCAATGCCCTGAGGCACGCGGGCAGCGGGGGCGAGGTTGCGGTGTCTGCGAAGGCCGACGAACGCTTCGTGCGGATCGAGATCCAGGATAACGGCGAGGGCCTGGCGCCCGAGCACCTCGATCGGGTGTTCGAGCGCTTCTTCCGAACGGACCGGTCGCGCAGCCGGGAAACGGGCGGTGCCGGCCTGGGCCTGGCGATCGTCAAGCAATTGGTCGAAGCTCACGGTGGTCAGGTCGGGGCCGCGAGCCGGCCGGGTCACGGGGCGCGATTCTGGTTCTCCCTTCCCTCGGGCTGAGTGGTCAGTGGCCGCCGTAGGCCCGAATCAGCTCCCGCATGTCGTCGCTGGTCGCAAAGACCAGGGGGGTCGACCCCCGCTCGGTGGCGATATTCGGATCCGCGCCCTCTTCGAGCAGCAACCGGGCGATATCCATCCGGTCATCCCGGGCAGCGAAGTTGAGCGGCGTGTTCCAGTCCCCGTCACCGGCATTGATGTTCGCTCCGGCCCGAATCAATCGTTTGACGAGCTCGGGGCTGGGCAGCGAGGCCACCGCTTCGTGCAGGCATCGGCCCTGGTAGGCGTAGCCGTTGGGATCGGCTCCGGCTTCCAGCAGCCGGGCGGCGACGTCCTCATGACCGTGGCGAATGGCGATCGCCAGCGAGCAGCTTCCGGACCGGGGCTCCCGGGCGTCCTTGAGTTCCGGTTCCGCCGCCAGCGCTTCGCCCACAAGATCGGTGCGCCCAAGAGCGACAGCGGCAAACCAGTCGATCGATCCGCCCCGCCGGACCAGCAGTTCCGCGATCTCGCCTTGTCCGGCAAGGGCGGCCGCGGTAACCGGGTTGATCATCGGTGGCGCCATCTTGACGCTTGCGCCTGCCTCCAGCAGAACCTCGACGACATCGATCAGACCCCGCTCCCCGGCAATCGACAGGGCGGTGTAACCGCGGGGACCGGCCGCATCCGGCTCGATGCCCAGGTCCAGCAGGTCCCTGAGCAAGGCCAGCTGTTCCCCGTGCGGCTCCCCCGGCTTGAAGCCGTAGATGCCGGCGACGAAGTGATAGACCACCGTCGATCCGTCGCGGTCGCGCTTGAGCGGATTGGCGCCGAGGTCGATGAGTAGCCGCGCGCCGGAGACGCAGCCCCGCAGGACGGCGCTCATCAGCGGAGTCCGGCCCTGGCTGTCCGGGGCATCGATGTCGAGCTCCCACTCGTCGAGCGCCCGGCCGACCAGCTTGAGGTTGGCGGGATAGGATGCGAGGTGATGCAGCAGGCATTGGCCCAGCGGGCCTCGTGCTCGGGGATCGGCGCCGGATTTCAGGAGCGCGGATACGGAATCCGGCTTCGCCAGGCGGGCGGCGATGAGCAGAACCGGCTCACCATGAGCGTCGATGGTGTCCGGACTGATTCCCTGCCGGATCAACCGCGCGATCATGGTCGTGTCCTGCTCTTCGACTGCGCGAAAGAGCTCGTTGTACAACATCCCCCAGGACCATCCAGCCTACCGGCGCATCATAACAAGGTTGGGCCGTGTCGGGGCACTTTTTACACTGGCAGGGTGCGGCCCCGCGTGAGATGCTGGGACCATGTCGAGACTAGCGGTGATCCTTGGCGCCCTGCTGCTGGCGGGCCTGTGTTACGCCTTCGGCCTTCGCTGGCAGGCATTCGTCCTGGTCGGGCTGGGGATGCTGTTCGAAGGCGTGTTCTGGGTGAATCTGCTGGCCGGAGGACGTGAGCACAAAGAAAAGGCCGGCCCGCAGACCGGCCCAGAATGACATGATCGCGCTGCCGAGTGGATTTCAATCCGCTTGGCTTCAGGTTTCTTGGTCTCGGGACGGCGTTGCAGCCGGATCCTGAGAATCCCGTCCTTGGTAGTTGGCCGCGACCTTGTCTTCCTTCACGTCCTCGAATGGTGCGAGCGGCCTGGTCGGCAAGTTCGGCGTGCTTTCAGCTCCGGGATCCCTCCCGTCCGAGAGCGCGCTCGAAACCTCCGGCCAGGTCAGGACCATTGTGGCGTGATCGGGCCCGGGACTTCGTTGATGCTCGTCAAAATCTGGCCGGCTGGCCGGCGATCTTGTCCCTGAAGATGCGGCGCGGAACACCGTCCGGGCCGATCATGCGCTCGATTCGAGAGAAGACCTCGGCCCGGGAAAAGGGCTTCTTCATGAAATCGTCGGCCCCGATCCGCTGAACGTAAAAGGCTTCGGTTGCCTGCTCGTTGCCGCTCATCATGATCACCGGAATCCCCTGAGTCTCCGGGAGGCGGCGCAGTTCACGGAGGGCCTCGAAGCCGTTCATGCCGGGCATGACGATGTCCAGGAACACCAGGTCAGGAAGGTGGCGTTCCACCTGTTCCATGGCTTCCCGACCGTCTCCGGCCTGGAGGACCTGGTAGCCGTTTTGTTGCAGCATTTTTGACAGGACCGCGACAATGGTCCGGGAATCATCCACCACCAGGATTCGCAGTTCCTCCCGAGGTTTCGTGCGTTCGGCTGTCCGCCTGTCGCCATCGGCAGCATCCTTGTTGGTGACGGGCACCTGGCTGCCTGCCCTGCCAAACAGCCTGCGGATCATCTCTCTGACATTGATCATGGCGGCTCCCCCGCACTCCGTTGTACAGGTATAGTACGAAGATGCTCGGCTGCCAAGAGGCGCGCACTCATGCCAAAGATCTACGGCAAGCGATTCGACGGGAAAATCTGCGAGGTCAGAAGCTACGGCAAGGACGCCGGCGAAGAGCGCGTGGTGGTCATGCAGGCCTTGACGGACACCCAGGCAAGCGAGGTCGAAAATCGCCAGGCCGCGGGGGAATCCGACACGCAGATCTGGCGGGCGCTGCATCCCGAAGAGGTCAAGTCCAGCCGAGTCAGGGCCGACGCGACCGGTGAATTCTCCCTGAAACTCGAGCAGCTGACCAAGGCCCAGCTGGTGATGCTGGTCGAGCATTCCATGAAGACGTCGGTCGATTCGTTGAGCAACATGAATCGCGAAGACCTGATCCGGTTGATTCGCAACTTCGGTGGGCGCAGCAAGCCGGCCCGCGTCACCCGCACTCCCTGACTGAAAGATCCGGACCCGATTGCGGGTCTTACTACACGGGGTACAGCCGTGGGAGGACCCACGGCCGCGAACTGAGTCCTGACATCGATGAATCTCGACGAATTAGAAAAACAACTTCTGATTGAGCCGGACAGCCAGGATCCGGAATTCCTGGCGGCGAAGACCAGCACTCTGGAGCATGCGCGCGCAGTCAAGGCATCCGAGCAGTTCGAGAAAGACCTCGCCGAGGCGCTGAGACTGCCGGTAGGCGAAGACAACGCGGAACGGGTGCTTACTGCGATCTTCGACGATCAATCCGATGGCCCACCGGCCCGTCGATGGGGCCTGTTGGCCATGGCCGCTTCGCTGGTCGCCGCGGTGGGCCTGGCGTTCTTCCTGATCCAGCCGGAGCAGCCGTCGGACATCCGGACCGCGTTCGTCGAGCACCTGCGCCACCCGGAACCACAGGCGCTTGCGTCCGATACGGCAGTGGCCGAGGGGCGGGCCCTGGAGGCGCTGGCGCTGATGGGCGCCACCGGTCTCCCGCGGGAGGCGGCCGTGACATTCGCTTATCCCTGTCCGATCGGCGGCGTCAAGGGCATGCACCTCGTGGTGACGGACCGGCAGCGGCGCAAGACGACCCTGATGTTCATGCCCGAGCGCTCGCTGGCCTCGCCGGAAGAGTTCGTGGTCGACGGGATGCCGGCCCGGGTCTTCAATACGCCATCCGGTGCCGCGGCGGCCTTTGCCCACTCCGGCGAGCTTCCGCAGGAGCTGCTGCGCGAGCTTTTCGGTGCCGACCGGCTGGCACTGGCCTTCAATGGCTGACTCGAAACGCTTGTAATTCAAGCCGGTTCCTGTCGACAATCGTTTCCTGGCGTACTCAGGGTTCAGGGAGGAACATCCTCATGGCTGGCAATCTTCTTTATGCTCAATCCGGTGGTGTCACTGCCGTAATCAATGCGACCGCAGCAGCGGTGATCGGGGCGGCACGCGAGGCTGGCGATTCGGTCGGCACCGTATTCGGCGCGCGCAACGGTATTCTCGGCGTGCTCCGGGATGAGTTGTACAAGACTGACCACTGGACCGAGGAGGATCTTCGGCGCCTCGACCAGACCCCGGGCGGCGTATTCGGATCCTGTCGGTACAAGCTCAAGCCCATGGACGAGGATGATCGGGAACATCGCCGGATTATCGAAGTCCTTAAAGCCCACGATGTCCGCTATTTTCTCTACAACGGCGGGAACGACTCGGCCGACACGGCCTTCAAGATCTCCCGCATCGGGGAGCGGATGGGTTATCCCGTGACCTGCATCGGGGTGCCCAAGACGGTCGACAACGATCTTCCCGTGACCGATGCGTCGCCGGGATTCGCATCCGCCGCGAAGTATCTTGCGGTGTCGGCGGCCGAGGTCGACAAGGACATCTATTCCATGCACGAGACTTCCACCAAGGTCTTCATCATGGAAGTCATGGGTCGGCACGCCGGCTGGCTTGCAGCGGCCACCGGCCTGGCATCACGCGACGGAACCGGGGGTCCGCACATCATCCTGTTCCCGGAAGTGACTTTCGACGAGGCGCGTTTCCTCGAGCGGGTCCAGGGCTGTGTCGACGAGGTGGGCTATTGCATGGTCGTTGCCTCCGAGGGCGTGCGCGGGGAGGACGGGAATTTCCTGGCCGACCAGGGCAAGACCGATGCCTTCGGGCATCGCCAGCTCGGGGGAGTCGCCAGCGTTCTCGCCGACCTGGTCGATTCGCGGCTCGGTCTGAAGAACCACCATGCCCTGGTCGACTATCTGCAACGCTCAGCCCGGCATCTTGCATCAGCCGTCGACCTGGAGCATGCGCGAGCGGTCGGACGGGCCGCGGTCGAATATGCGGTGGCGGGGCACAACTCGGTGATGCCGGTCATCGAACGCTTGTCCGATGACCCCTATCGCTGGCAGATCAGGCGGGCGGAGCTGTCCGAGATTGCCAATGTGGAGCACATGGTGCCGAAGTCGTTCATCACCGAGGACGGCTTCGGCATCACCGACGCCTGCCGACGTTATCTGCGGCCGCTGATCGAAGGTGAGGCCTATCCGACCTACGCTGACGGATTGCCGGTGTATGGCAATCTGCCCATGGAACTGGCCGAATCCCGGCTCCCTGCCTGGCAGGGTTAACCCTGCGCGAGCAGCCGCCGCAATTCGATGATCGCCGCATTGGCGCGGGAGATGTAGGAGCCCATCACCAGTGAGTGGTTGGCGGTGAACCCGAAGCCGGTGCCGTTGAGGATGATCGGACTCCACACGGTCGCCTGGGTCGGCTCGAGCGCGCGGATCACATTTTGCAGGCTGGCGGTGGCGTTCTTGTTCTCGAGCACCGGTCCGAAGTCGATTTCGGCGGCGCGCAGGAAGTGGATCAGCGCCCAGGTTGCCCCGCGCGCCTCGTAAAAGATGTCATCGATCTCGAACCAGGAGGTCTTTTCCGAGATTTCGCCTGGTGCCGGGGTGGACTGGGTCGCTGCCGGATCACCGGCCAGGCCCGCATCCACCCTGGAATCGCCGACGCTGTTGGCCAGCTGTTGGGCGAGGTCGCCGAGCCGTTTCTCCACCAGCGCGAGCCAGTCGCTCAGGTTGTCGGCCCGCGCATAGAACTGGGCGTTGGCCTGATCCTGATCGGCCAGCCGGCTCAGGTAAGCGGAAAGCGCCTTGATGCCTTCGCGGTACTGGGACTCGGTCGAGGGCAGGATCCAGGAATCGGTGTCGAACTGGAAACGCGGTGCGGCAATGGCCAGGTCGGGATCCTCCTTGGACTGGGTCTGCGAACGGCTCATGTCGTTGCGCATGGATTCCGCCAGGTCGCGGACCTGGCGCACTACGCCGTACTCCCAGTTGGGAATATTGTCCATCAGGACGCCGGGCGGGAGCTTGTCGTTGGTCAGGTAACCGCCGCGCTTACCAAGCAGGATCTCGCCGACCTCCATCAGGGTGCTGGTCGTGACATAGCCGGTGACGACATCCTCTCCGCGAGCTGCGGCCCGGTCGGCGGCTCGCTGCTGAACGTCGAAGGTCTCCGGTTCGAAGTCCCAGAGGAACATCAGGACCAGGGTGATCACGATCAGCACGGCGGGAACGACCACCATCGCGCCTCGCTTGAAGTCGGTCAGTAGGAAGAACTCACGGATTCGTCGCCACATGCAGAGAATGCTCTCCTTGCTCTCATGGTTCGAGGATAACTGATCCGGCGAGGCGGCACATCGGTGGATCGTTTACGGTTCTTCGTCCACCTGCAGGTTGTCCTTGATCTTCTGGCGTGCCCGGAACAGCTGGGTCATGACCGCACTGCGGGTGATTCCGAGAATCTCGGCGATCTCGTCGCAGCTGAAGCCGCCGATCACCTGGAGAATGATCGGTTCGCGATACTTCTGATCGAGGTTCAGCATCGCTTTCCGCATCAGGCGGACCTCCGCCCGGTCGTCGGGGTCCGGTTCGATCTGGTCCTCGAGTTCCAGGTCGTCGAAGTTTGCAAAATCCGGAACCTTGCGTTCGAAGGTCCGGGCATACTCGCGGCGCAGGATGGTAATCAGCCAGCTCTTGGCCGCTTTCTGTTCGCGAAGCTTGTCGAAGGACTTCCAGGCCCGCAGGAAGGTTTCCTGAACGAGATCCTTGGCCAGGGTGGGATTCTTGCAGAGCCAGAGCGCATAGCGATTGAGGTCGTCGATGTACTCGTAGACGATCTTCTCGTAGGCGGTGCGCTTTTCGGAACTCATTCGACTCCCTGCTGTTCCCATCCGGTTCCGGGTACACCCGGGATGGTGAATCCCGCTTGCGCGCAACGGCGTGGCTTCCATTCCGCGTCTCGGTAGCCGGGCTCGGCCATGGCCGTCTGCTTCGGCGATTAAAGGACAGCACCCGGGGCCCGTCAACCCCTGCCAGGCTGGAGCGCCTTGCCCCGGAGCCGTAATCTGCTAATCTTCTCGGTCTTTTTTCGGCGGGATTCAAAATGAACTTCGATCAAGCCCGAGCGAACATGGTTGAACAGCAGGTTCGGACCTGGGAGGTCCTGGACTCGCGCGTTCTGGACGTGCTCGGAAAATTGCCCCGGGAAGATTTCGTCCCGCCGCAATATCGAAAGCTGGCCTACGCTGATCTCATGCTGCCGCTCGGCGAACAGCAATTCATGATGAAACCCGTAGTGGAGGGCCGAGTGCTCCAGGCCCTGGGTTTGAGCGCTGAGGATTCGGTGCTCGAGATCGGGACCGGCAGCGGCTATCTGACGGCCTGTCTGGGCAAGCTGGCCGGGCGGGTTCACAGCATCGATGTCATCGCCGATTTCGTCCGTCGTGCCGAGTCCAAGCTGAAGCGGCTGGATCTGGGCGATGTCGAAGTCCAGGAGGGCGATGCTCTGGCGGGATGGAGTCCCGGACGGGCTTACGATGCTGTCGTGGTCACCGGTTCGGCACGAACCGTCCCGGAGCATTTCCGTCCCTGGGTCAAGCCCGGAGGCCGCCTGTTCATGGTATGCGGCGATTCACCGGTGATGGAAGCGATGCTGTGCACGCGACTCGGAGACGAAACCTGGTCGGAGGAGAGTCTTTTCGAGACGGACCTGCCGCGCTTGATCGGCGCTGAAGACCCGGAAGAGCTACAGTTCTAGGGGCAGCCTCGCTCTCCGACTTTTCACTTTTCACTTTTCACTCCCCGCTCGGGCCGCGCCGGGGAAGCCGTCGCCGCTGGCTCGAAAGCTTCCTCGATCATCCGCAAGGTATGCTGAAGTGCGCCCCGGTTCTCCTTGACCAGGGTGAAAGCCGCATCGCCCATCCGCCGTCGCCGCGTCTCGTCCTGACGCAGCAGCCGCAGTTCGGTGGCCAGTTCGTCGGCGTCGTGGACGCGCTCGGCGCCCCCACGATCCAGCAGCAGTTCGGTGATCTCCGAGAAATTGAACGTGTGCGGTCCAACCAGCACCGGCAGGCCGAGGGCAGCGGGCTCCAGGACATTGTGGCCGCCGACGTACGCCAGGCTTCCCCCGACGAAGGCGACATCGGCCGCCGCGTAGAAGCGCAGCAGTTCTCCCATCGTATCGACCACGAAGCACTGCGTGTCGGGGCTGGCATTGATGTCCTCGGAACGCAGCGCCGTTTCATAGCCCAGGCTGCGACAGCGCGCGGCGGCGCGCGGAAAACGCTCCGGGTGACGAGGGACCAGCACCAGCAGTGCCCGGGGATCGGTTTCGAGCAACCGCTCGAAAGCCTTCATCACCGGGACCTCGTCATCCTCATGCGTGCTCGCGGCCACAAAGGCAAAGCGGTCGCTACCCCAATGATCGCGGAGTTCCCGCCCGAGGTCCGGAAGCTCCGGCGCGAGCTGGAGGTCGAACTTGAGACTGCCGACCACTTCGATCTTGGCGGGCTCTCCCCCGAGCCGAAGCAGCCGTTGAGCGTCGGTCTGGGTCTGGGCCCCGACACGGGTCGAGCAATTCAGGGCCGTTGCGGCAAGGCCCTGCACCGGGCGATAGCCGCGGAGCGAGCGTTCGGAAAGGCGCGCATTCGCGACCACGATCGGGATGTCCCGATCCCGGCAGGCGCAGAACAGGTTCGGCCAGATCTCGGTCTCCATGACCACCGCGAGCCGAGGTCGGGTCCGATCCAGGAAGCGGCGCACGGCCGCAGGCAGGTCGTAGGGCAGATAAACGTGAAATACGGTCTCTCCGAAGACCGACTCCACCCGTTCCGATCCGGTCGGCGTCACCGTGGTGATGACGAACTGGTGCTCGGGATAGCGCTTCATCAAGGCCCGGATCAGCGGGATGGCCGCGTTCACTTCGCCCATGGACACGGCGTGGATCCAGATCGAGGAGGTAAAGCCCGGTTCGGGAAAGAAGCCGAAGCGTTCCGGCCAGCGCCTGAAGTAGGCCGGCGCCCGGAATCCTCGCAACGCAAGGCGGTAAAGGATCACCGGGATCAGGAGGTACATGACGATCGTGTAGGCAAGATGCATCGGACATAGACTACACTCGTATCGGGCGCTTCGGCAGGTATCATCCGTCCCTGGATGCTCGCATGGCTTGCCGATGGTGGACTTGAACAAACGGCCCGACTTCCGTTGGACACTGCTCGCTCCTCGCCACTGGCCGATCTGGCTGGGTTTTGCCTTGCTGCGGGCCCTGGTTCTCCTGCCTCACGGCTGGCAGTTGCGCTTCGGCCGGGCGTTGGGCCCGTTTCTCCGTCGGGCCCTGCGCAGCCGGGAGCGTGTTGCGCTGCGGAACCTCGAACTCTGCTTTCCCGAGCAGGACGACTCGTGGCGCCGCGCCGTGGTTCGCGAGCTGTTCGCGTCGCTTGGCATGATGATCTTCGAGATCGGATCCGCCTGGTGGGGTTCACCGCGACGGCACCGGCGCCTGGGCGACGTGCGGGGGCTGGATGCCCTGCAGCGAGCGCAGGCGGATGGTCGCGGCGTACTTCTCCTGTTCGGTCACTTCACGAGCCTGGAACTGGCAGGACGCCTCCTCGCCTATCACCAGGACATGGCCGGCCTCTATCGCGAGCACGGTAATCCGGTTCTCGAATACATCGTGCGCAGGCGTCGCCTCAATTACGGCGAAGCCCTGTTCAACCGCAACGAGTTGCGCGGGATGGTGAAGTACCTGCGGGCCGGCGGCGTGCTGTGGTATGCGCCGGATCAGGACTACCAGCGCGGGGAGAACGTGTTTGCCCCGTTCTTCGGCGTCCCGGCCTCGACGACGACGTCAACGCATCAGCTGGCGCGCATGGGGCGTGCGCGGGTTCTCGTGACCCGCAATGTCCGGCGAGCGGACGGGCGCTACGAAGTGGAGATCCTGGACCCGGTTCCCGAGGTCCCCAGCGCGGATGTCACCGAGGACTGTCGCCGGATCAACGAGGCGATCGAAGCGCTGGTTCGAGCCTGCCCCGAGCAGTATCTGTGGGTCCACCGCCGTTTCAAGACGCGCCCGGAGGGAGAGGCATCCCTCTACTGAGCGGTCGGCCATACCTATCCGCGGTGATAGGGATGGCCTTCCAGAATGGTCCAGGCCCGGTAGATCTGTTCGGCGAGGATGATTCGCACCAGCGGGTGGGGCAGGGTAATCCGACCCAGCGACCAGCTCATGTTCGCCCGGGTGAGGCAGTCGGCGTGCAATCCGTCCGGTCCGCCGACCAGCAATGCGACGTTTCGCCCCGAACCCATCCAGCCGCGCAGCCTGGATGCCAGCTTCTCCGTCGACCAGAGTTCACCGGCACGGTCCAGCGCCACGACCGTGTCGTCCGGTTTCAGGGATTTCATCAGCGCATCGCGCTCGGCGGCGATGGCGTGATCGGGAGGTTGGTTGCGGCTGCGGCGGCCAGGCGCCAGTTCGACCACGTCCAGCCCGAGATGGGCCGGGAGGCGCCTGGTGTACTCGGTCACCCCGGCGGTGACCCATTTCGGCATCTTCTGGCCGACGGCCAGAAGCCGGATTTTCACGACTCAGCGGTGGCGGGTTCCACGGACCACAGCTTTTCCAGCGCATAGAAGGCACGCGTACGGGGCAGCATCAGGTGGACCAGCACGTCGGCCAGGTCAACCAGCATCCACTCCGCCTCGCGTTCGCCCTCGACCCCGAGAACCGATGCCCCGCTTTCCTTGCTGCGCTCCACGACGGCGTCCGACAAGGTCTTGACATGCCTCGTGGAATTTCCGGAGGCTACAATCATGTAATCGGTGATGGAGGTCTTGTCTCGGACGTCGATGGCCGTGATGTCGACGGCTTTCGCGTCTTCGAGAGCGGATTGGACGAGTTCAACGAGAGATTCGGGATCGGTAGGGTCGAATTGCGGTTCGACGGCCTTGGTTGCTTTGCTCAAAAGCTGCACACCTCGCTTTTCAGTTGGACGTGACCTTAGTTTAGCGGCGATAAAGCCCGCTGTCGCGGATTAAGCGGCGAACCGCCGTCGGAACGAGAAAGCCGGGGTCGCCGCCAGCGGCGATCCGCTCGCGGATTGCGCTGGCCGAAATCTCCAGCGGCGTGACCGCACGAAAGATGACCTGACCCGCCTGAGTGGCCGCGAGTGCCGCCAAATCCCGGGCGGTCGCACGGGTCAGCCAGCGACGCAACTCGTCGTGGAGCTCCGGCCTTGGCCCGGGGCGCGTGATCACGATGAAATGGGTCAGGTCGCGAAGATCGCGCCAGCGGTGCCAGGTGTGCAGGCCGGCAAAGGCATCCTGGCCGACGATGAAACAGAACGCCGCCTCCGGCGCCTCGCCCCGCCACTCACTGAGCGTATCGACGGTGTAGGTCGGTCCGGGCCGGCGCAGTTCACGGTCATCGACGGTGAGTAGCGGGCAGTCGCGCACGGCCTCCGACAGCATCTCGAGACGCTGGTCCGCTGTCGCCCCGGGCTGGTTGCGATGGGCCGGGCGATGGCTGGGCAGGAGCGCAACCGGTTCTTCCAGCCACTCGGCGACCTCCAGCGCGCATTGCAGGTGCCCGTTGTGAACCGGATCGAAGGTGCCCCCGAAAATCGGCAGCAGCCGGTGGCTCATCGGCCGGCGGCCAGGCTGCGGGCGAGATCCTCGACGACGTGCCAGGGATCGTGCGGATCGAGGCCCTTGATCGATCGGTCCAGGACCGCACAACGGTTCAGGAGCTCCAGCCAACGGTCCGGGGAAATGCGCCGCATCGCGCGCTGCAGGAGCATCTTCTTGGACTCCCAGACGCCGGCACGGCGAAACTCGGCCTGCACGTTGCCGCCCCGATCCATGGCCTGACGCAGGCGAACCAGACGGCGGATCTCCCGGGTCAGGACGGCACTGACGATGGGCAGGGGAATGTCCTCCTGGCGCAGGCTCTCGACCATCCGCAGGGCTCGATCCGGGCGCCCTTCGAGGGCCGAATCCACCATCAGGAACACGCCGAAGCGGGCGCTGTCGGCCACCAGCTCTTCGATATCGCCAGCGGTGACCGAGACGGCGCCCCGAAGCAGTTTCAGTTTTTCGATCTCCTGCACGGCGGCGAGCAGGTTGCCTTCCACCCGTTCAGCCAGACGGTGGACCGCCCCGGAGTCGGGCAGCAGCCCGGCGGAGCGCATGCGCCGGTCCAGCCAGCGCGGCAGTTCCTGCGGCTTGATCGGCCAGCATTGGATCACCACGCCGGCCTGGTCGATCGCGCTGGCCCAGGCCGAGGCGAGCGTGCGCTTGTCGGCCTTGCCGGTGGTCAGCAGCAATACATCCTCGTTGCCGGGATCCTCCAGCAGGGCCTTGATCACCTGGCTCCCTTCGCGACCGGGCTTGGGTTCAGGCAGGCGCAGATCGATGAGGCGGCGGGTGGAAAACAGGGACATGCTTTGCGACTGCGTCAGGAGATCCTGGTAGTCGAACCCCTTGCCGGCGTGGTGCACCTGGCGCTCTTCGATGCCGGCGGCCCGGGCGGCCTGGCGCACCTGCTCTGCCGCCTCCAGCACCAGCAGCGGTTCGTCCCCACTGATCAGGTAGGCCGGCTTCAGACCTTGTTCCAGGTCTCCAGCAAGTCTGTCGGGTGAAAGTCTCACCGCCTCATCGGACTTCCAGCGCGCGCAGGATCTGGCCCGCCATGCTGCGCCGCAGTTCCTCGGCGATCAGTTCTTCCTCGCGGGTCGTGCCGAGTACCTGGTTTTCGTCGAAGGTGAAATCGCGCCGCAGCTGGAGACTCTGCAGCGGCCGTAGTTCCTCTCCGGCGGGTCCGAGCAGGCGGAAGCTGACTGAATATTCCAGCGCGAATTCGCGCGCCCGGGCGGTCGATCCGACGGACTGGACCTGGCGTCGCATCTGTTCGCTTTCGATCTTCAGAACGGCCGTTGCCTGGGCCGGCCCGGTGATCTCCACCTGGCTGCCGCGCAACAGTCGATCGAGCTCGCGAGCAAGCGCTCCGGCACTTCCGGGTGCATCGACATGGGTCTTCTGCATGGTGGCCGGCAGATCCGCGCTGTCACGCAATTCGAAGCCGCAGGCGGTGAGCAAAAGCGCGGCTGTGATCAGGATCGCGCGCTTCATCCCACCACCAGGTTAATCAGCTTGTCCGGTACCAGAATGATCTTGCGGATCGACTTGCCCTCGAGGAAACGGGTGACGTTGTCGTCTTCCATGGCCGCGGCCTTGACCGTGTCCTGGTCGGCACCCGGCGCGACCTGCACCCGGCCCCGCACCTTGCCGTTGACCTGGACCACGATGGTCACCGCATCCCGTTCGAGCGCGTCCTCGTCGACCGTGGGCCACGCCTGGTCCTTAAGGTCGGTGTGCCCCAGGGCCTGCCACAGTGTTTCGCAAACGTGCGGCACGATCGGCGAAAGGATCAGGGCGACGATTTCCCAGGCCTCCCGGGCTACCGCTCGTCCCTGGTCGCTGGCGTCTTCGAAACGGGCCAGTGCGTTGCTGAGCTCCATCACCGCAGCAATGGCCGTATTGAAGGTGTAGCGCCGGCCGATATCGTCCCCGACCTTGGCCAGGGTCTCGTGTACCCGACGCCGGATGGCCCGTTGCTCGTCGGTCAGCCGGCTCGTGTCCAGTGCCGGCGGCTGTCCGCCCTGGGCATGATCGTAGACCTGCCGCCAGAGACGCTTCAGAAAACGGAAAGCGCCCTCCACCCCGGCGTCCGACCACTCGAGCGCCTGGTCCGGCGGCGAAGCGAACATGGTGAAAAGCCGCACCGTGTCGGCGCCGTACTCGCCGATCAGGTCCGCGGGATCGACCCCATTGTTCTTGGACTTGGACATCTTCTCGATGCGGCCCACGGTGACCGGCTGGCCGTCCTCGCGCAGAATCGCGCGCTCGATCCGCCCCTTTTCGTCCCGTTCCACGTCCACATCGGCCGGGTTGAAATAGATCGTCTCGTCGCCCTCCTGCCGGTAATAGGTTTCGGCAACGACCATGCCCTGGCACAGCAGCCGGGTCGCCGGTTCGTCCGAACTGACCAGGCCCGCGTCGCGCATGAGCTTGTGCCAGAAGCGGAAATAGAGCAGGTGCAATACGGCGTGTTCGATGCCGCCGATGTATTGATCGATGGGCAGCCAGTAGTCGGCGCGCTCATCCACGATGCCGTCGGCGTCCGGGCAGCAATACCGGGCGTAGTACCAGCTGGATTCGACAAACGTGTCGAACGTGTCGGTCTCGCGCTCCGCCGGCCCGCCGCAGTTCGGACACGTGGTCTGACGCCAGGTCGGGTCCGCCTTGATCGGTGAGGCGACGCCCATGAACGCCACGTCCTCGGGCAGTACCACCGGCAGATCCTTCTCCGGCACCGGCACCGACCCGCAGTCGTCGCAGTAGATCACGGGGATCGGGCAGCCCCAGTAACGTTGACGTGAAACACCCCAGTCCCGCAGCCGGTAGTTGACCCGTCGCTGACCCGTGCCGGCTTTCTCGAAGCGGTCCGCCAGGGCATCGAAGGCCTCCTGCGAACTCATCCCGTCGTATTCGCCGGAATTCACGAGGACCCCTTTCTCGACGAAGGCGCCCTGCGACAGATCCGCCTCCGAGCCGTCCGCTGGCGCGATCACCTGGTGGATCGGCAGACCGTAGGTGGTGGCGAACTCCCAGTCCCGCTGGTCGTGTCCGGGCACGGCCATCACCGCACCGGTGCCGTAGCTCATCAGAACGAAGTTGCCTACCCAGATCGGGATCCGGTCGCCGGTGATCGGGTGGATCGCGTCGATGCCCAGCGGCAGGCCTTTCTTCTCCAGGGTCTCCATGGCGGCCTCGGAGGCCTGCAGCTTGCGCGTTTCCTGAATGAACGCATGCAGCTCGGGTGACTTTGCCGCCGCTTCGGTTGCCAGCGGGTGCTCCGGCGCCACAGCCATGTAGGTAACGCCCAGCAGCGTGTCCGGGCGCGTCGTGTAGACGGTGAGCGGCTCTTCGTGATCCGCGACCTGGAAGCTGATCTCGAGGCCCTCCGAGCGGCCGATCCAGTTGGTCTGCATGGTCTTGACCGCATCGGGCCAGCCCTCCAGCCGGTCGAGTTCCTCGAGCAGTTCGTCGGCATAGTCGGTGATCTTCAGGAACCACTGGGGAATCTCGCGTCGCTCCACCGGCGCGCCGGAGCGCCAGCCCCGTCCGTCGATGACCTGCTCATTGGCCAGCACCGTCTGGTCCACCGGGTCCCAGTTGACGACCGAGCTCTTGCGATAGACCAGACCTTTCTCGAACAGCCGCACGAACATCAGCTGTTCCCAGCGGTAGTATTCCGGTCGGCAGGTGGCCACTTCCCTGGACCAGTCGAAGGCAAACCCAAGGCGCTTGAACTGGGCTCGCATGTGGTCGATGTTCTCGTAGGTCCAGGCGGCCGGGGGAATGCCGTGCTTGATCGCGGCGTTCTCGGCCGGAAGTCCGAACGCGTCCCAGCCCATGGGCTGCATGACGTTCTTTCCCGCCATGCGCTGGAAGCGGCTGATCACGTCGCCGATGGTGTAGTTCCGGACGTGCCCCATGTGCAGCCGCCCGCTGGGATAGGGCAGCATGGACAGGCAATAGAACTTTTCGCGGTCCGGGTCTTCGACGACCTTGAAGGCTTCGCTCTCTTCCCAGTCGGCCTGGACATCGGGCTCGATGACGTGCGGGTTGTACTGTTCCTGCATAAAATCCTTTCGCCTGGTCGGCGCCGGTCTTCCCTGCCGGCAAAGCGCTGTATTATAGGGAAGCGATCGGGGGTCCATCCACGCTTTATGGCGACGGCCTGATCGGCAGGCCCGTTCCCGGCTTATCTCAAACCGGTCAGCTGATGTCCAAACTCGAGAAAATCTACCACCTGCACGAGATTCTCCGCGCCCGCCGCACCCCGGTCTCGCGTCAGGTCCTGATGGAGCGGCTGGGCTGTTCCCAGGCGACGCTGTATCGGCTGATCGCGTCGCTTCGGGACGAGCTTGGCGCGCCGATCGAGCAGGATCCGGAGACCAAGTATTTTTTCTATGACCGGCAGCTCGGCGCCTTCGAATTGCCGGGGATCTGGATGTCCGGCGACGAGATTCAGGCCCTGGTGGCGGCGCGGGCCGTGCTCAACCGCATTCAGCCCGGGCTGCTGGACGAGGAACTGGATACGCTGCGCGAGCGGATCACCTCGCTGCTGGCCGAGAGCGGCCTCGATGCCGACACCGTGGACCGCTTCATCCGGATCATTCACCATGGCGGACGCGACGTGCCGCGGGAGGTGTTCCGGGCCGCGCTGACGGGCCTGGCGCGGGATCGGCGACTGCAGTTCACCTACCGGGGGCGAACGAGTCCCGAGGAAACGGAACGAACGGTCTCGCCCCAGCGGCTGACCAGTTACCGGGAGAACTGGTACCTGGATGCCTGGTGCCATCTGCGCAAGGGCCTGCGCTCCTTTGCGCTCGAGCGGATTGCCGGCATCACGGTGTCCGAGGAGTCGAGGAAGGTCCTCCCTGACGAGGAGCTCAACCGGCATTTCCAGTCGGCCTACGGGATCTTCGCCGGACCGGCCGAGGCCACTGCCGTGCTGCGTTTTACGCCGCGCATGGCAGAGTGGGTCGCCGACGAGCGCTGGCACTCGGCCCAGGAGGGTCGTTATCTGGATGATGGCCGCTACGAACTGCGGGTCCCCTACGGTCGCAGCGATGAACTGGTCATGGACATTCTTCGCTACGGGGCGGAGGTCGAGGTGGTCGAGCCGGAAGCGCTGCGACAGCTGGTGATCGAACGCCTGCGCGATGCGCTGGCCCGCTATGGCTGACGGGGCGATCGTTCGCTCACTTTACATCGGAACGATCCTGCTGGCCGTTCTGGCCGGATGTTCGAGCCCGGGTTCCATGCGGGACCCGGAAATCGCCGCGCTGGTTGCCGAGGTAACCGAACATTCGGCGCGTCTCTGGGTGCGCGCCCCGGGGCATGACGAGGTGGCGCTTCGGCTGGAATCCGGTCGGGACCGGGAGCAGGCGCTCGCCGTGATCGCCGCCGAGCGTAGTGACCGGGCGGAACATCGCTTTTCCGGGCTGCGGCCGGAAACGCAATACCGGTACCGGATCCGATCCGCGGCCGGCAGGGAACTGGCGGGCGGCCGCTTCCGGACTGCGCCTGCGCCGGACACCCGAGCCTCGGTGCGATTCGTCTGGGGCGGTGACCTCGGCGGGCAGAACGTCTGCCGGGACGCCGCCCGCGGCTTTCCCATCTTCGATGCGATGGCCGACCGGGCGCCGCATTTCTTCATCGCCCTGGGCGACCTGATCTACGCTGACAATCACTGTCTCGGCGAGGGGCGCTACGGGAATGCGCAGGTGCCCGGTCCCGAGCCGGCGGGGACCCGTGTGGAGAGCTTCCATCGGCACTGGATCTACACTCGCGCAGACACGAGTTTTCGCCGCTTCCTGGCGTCCATACCGTACTACGCGGTGTGGGACGATCACGAGGTCGTGAACGACTTTTCGCCGGACACGGCGGGGGACCGTTTTGCGCCCGGTCGTGCGGCATTCCTGGATTTCAATCCGATCGAGGGCGCCCGCCCCGGCGCGTTCTACCGGTCGGTTCGCTGGGGGCGCCATCTGGAGTTGTTCATCCTGGACAACCGCTCTCACCGCGATCCCAATGCCCTGCCCGACGGCCCCGGCAAGACCATGCTCGGTGATGTCCAGAAGCGTTGGCTGGTCGACGGCCTCCGGCGTTCTTCGGCGACCTGGAAGATCGTGGTCTCCGGCGTCCCCATCGCCATCCCTACCGGCTATCCGCCGACCAACGGCCGGGACGGCTGGTCCGATCAGGGTGCGCCGGGTGGCTTCGAGGCCGAACTGACCGGCATCCTGAGAGCGCTGGCGCCCGAGGTCCGGAACATGGTCTGGCTCACGACCGACGTTCATCATGCGACCGGTTTCGAGTACCGGCCGTTCTCGGAATATCCCGACTACCGCTTCCACGAATTCGTTTCCGGACCCCTGAACGCGGGGATCTTTCCCTCCCGGGAACTGGACCATTCGCTGCGACCGAGGCGGCTTTTCTATCATGCCCCGGCGATCGACCAGGCGCTCGCCTATCCGGACGCGCTGCGCTTTTTCAACTTCGGCTGGATCGAAATCGACGCCAACGGTCGCTTTGACGTGCGCCTGGTCTCGGCGCTCGGGGAGGAGCTCTACCGGCTGGTGCTGGATCCGGAACCGGTGCCCTGACCGGGAAACCGTCGCTGGAACCAGTCGAGGTACAGTTCGGCGGACTCGGCCGGCCGTTCGATCATCGGCAGGTGGCCCGTATCGGGCATGACGTGATCTTCTGCATTGGGCATGATTCCGGTCAGCACGGAGGTACCCGAGGGGTGCAGGACCCGGTCATGCTCGCCCCACAGGATGAAGGCGGGCGTGGTGTTGCCCTGCAGGTATGCTTCCAGCGGCTGCGAGCGGTAGCGGAGATCCGAGAAGATCTTTTCCAGGAGACCCTGCCGCTCGGTCATGACCCGGGCCAGATAGGCGCGTAGCGGCCCGGGGATGAAGGGCCGGCGGTGGAAGACGAAAGCGAGCGTCGTCTCGAATTCGTCGATCGTTCGCGGGTTCAGCGGATTGATGCCCTGCTCGATGCTCAGGAACATCTCGCTGGGTGGCGCGGCAAGGACGCCGCCGGGAGCAATCAGCCACAGGGACAGGACGCGCTCCGGCGCCAGCCCGGCCAGTGCGCCGGCAATGTAGCCGCCCATGGAGCTGCCGCCGACGTGAAATTGCTCCAGTCCCGCGGCGTCGGCGAATTCCAGTACCCGCTGCGCCTGGGCGCGGATCGCGTAATCGGCGTCCCCGGGCCGGGAACTCGTCCCGAACCCGATCAGGTCCGGAGCGATCACCTCGAAGTGGTCGGTCAGGTAAGGGCCGATGCGCGTCCAGTTGTCCTTGTCCGCGCCGAAGCCATGAAGCAGCAGCAACGGCGGGCCTTCGCCGCCTCTCAGGTAGCTCCACCGGTAAGCACCGGCCGACAGGGATCGGGTCTCGAGATCGGCGCGCCAGCGCTCGAGGCCGACCACCGCCTGGTAGGCGGCCTCGGGGCGAAATTGAACGAACGCCGTGACCCCGCCTGCCAGGACCAGGATGGTGAGTGCGGCGGTGAGGATCAGTGATCGGATGCGCATGCGGTTCGCGGGTTTTGAGAAGCGGTCAGGTGATTCTTGATGGTGAGCACCGAAGGAATCAAGCGCATGTCCTCCATCAAGGCATCCCTCACTGTCGTTCTCGCACTATGGATCGCTCTCGGCCTGCTGCTGGGGCAGACGACGCCGGTCTCAGCCCTGCTGGCTCCGCTGGGTGGTTCGGAACTGTGGCTGGTGACGATCCCGCTGCTCAGTCTCCTGTGGGTTCGCTACGATCTGCTCTGGGCAATCGGGGCCGCTATCATCAGGCGTCATAGCGCACGTCGCCGTCGCCGCAGTCACCTGATCAGAGTCTAGTGCAGCACTAGTCCTCAGGCCGCGGCGCATTCCGCGGCCATCAGCTCGCGCAGCGCATAGGCGCTGGCACGCCGCATGGGCTTTCCGTCAATCGGACTCAGCGGCGGCTGGCGGAGGGCCTTCATCGGCAGCGCCGCCACATCGTAGGCGTGATTTCCGGCGTCGAACTGGAACAGCGGGAACGGCTCCTGGGCGTTGACGTGGAGTCGGATTACGCACTCCGTCTGATCGTAGGGGATCCCGATCTGGTCGAGGTAGAGAGCAAATTGCTCCGGGGTCTCGGCGAAGACTTGCAGATCGATCACACTGTTTTCGTCCGCCGTTCCATCCAGGACGGGACCCACCAGTCGTGGGCTGAAAGCCTCCAGGTGGTGCATAGCTTCCAACGCCGCTTCGCGCAGCCTTTGCAGGCGTTGCCGGTGTTGAGATCCGCCGAACAGCTCGAGGCTCTCGCGCAGGGCAAACTCCACCTCGCTGTTCTTGGGCATACCGGCATAGGGACTGACGCCGAGGCGCCGGGCCGCCTTCTTCTTTGCCAGTTGATAGTCGCGGATACCCTGTTCGGAGAGGATGCGCGCGGCTTCAACGGCCACGGCGCGGCGAAGATCATCATTGCGGGGCTTTCGTCTGGGCATCGTTCTTCTCGCTGTTTCTTGGGCAGTCTTGGAAACGATTGCGGCTTTTGCGGGTGGGCGGGAACCTCCAGATTGTCAGCTTTTATTCAGATCAAATGAGGCAACTTAACCAGATTGTCGCACAAATCCCGT
>JAWVZU010000017.1:0-26131 GCA_033722075.1 Lysobacterales bacterium | reverse complement strand
TCATGCGAGAAGGTGCTCTTCAGGCGGAAAGCTTGGATCTGACCAGAGTGCTCACTTCCTGCATGTCCACACGCCCCTGAACTCTGGGACGCAGCAAACCCATGACCTTGCCCATGTCGCGGATCGATTCGGCACCGGCGGAGTCGATCGCCTCGGCGACCGCTGCTTCGATCTCCTCGGCGGTCATCGGGGTGGGCAGATATTGCTTCAGGACTTCGATTTCGGCCCGTTCTTTCTCAGCCAGGTCGTCACGCCCGCCCTGGTCATATTGTTCGGCCGATTCGCGGCGCTGCTTGACCATCTTGTCGAGGATCGCAACCTCGGTTGCTTCGTCCAGCGCCTTTTGTCCGTCAACCTCGCGTTGCTTGATCTCGGCCAGCGCCATGCGGATGGTCCCCAGCCGGTCTTTCTCGCGCGCTTTCATGGCCGACTTCATGTCGGCCTGCAGCCGCTCCTTGATGTCAGCCATGGCGGGGAATCAGTAGAGGCGCTGGCGCCGGTTGACTTCCCGGGAGACGCGACGCATGTGCCGCTTGACGGCCGCAGCCTTCTTGCGCTTCCGCTCCTGGGTGGGCTTCTCGTAATACTCGCGGCGGCGCATCTCGGACAGCACGCCGGCCTTTTCGCATGACCGCTTGAAGCGGCGCAGTGCGTATTCAAATGGTTCGTTCTCGCGAACGCGTACGCTAGGCATTCTTCCTCCAAAAATGGTCGATCAAGCCGCCTATTATAGGCGGAGCGCGAATCTCAACGCAATCTCCCGGGGCTCAACGACCCCAACTGGACGCGCTGCAGGCCGGAGTTAGCCTGCATGGCGATCCACAATTCGGCAAGCGACCGTTGCTCCTCGGGATGAATCAGGTCCGGGGCCAGTTCGGACAAGGGCCTGAGAATGAAGGGATACGCCAGGATATCCTGGTGCGGCAACCGAACCGGGCCGAAGCTGCCGACCCGGTCACCGTGGAGCAGCAGATCGACGTCGATGCAGCGATCCGCAAAGCCCGCGTCTTCCGGTCTGCGACCCATCTCGGCCTCGATCGTCTTGAGCGACGAATTCAGCTCGACGGGCTGGAGATCGGTGTGGATCTCCACCACCAGGTTGAGGAAATCCCGGCCGTCGAAACCGACCGCGGGGCTGCGATAGACCGACGAACGGCGCACCGGGCCAAAGCGCTCCTCCAAGCGCCTCAGGCATTCGGACAGATTGCGCTGCCGATCCTGGTTGGTTCCAATGCCGAGGTAGGCCGGTGTCACCGCTGACCTCGCTCGATGATGACGCCCACCGCGGCAGAACCGGTAACCGCCCCGGGTTTGCTCAGACGGACCCGCACCCATTCCACGTCGAATTCGTCGAGGATGATCTCCGCACATCGCTCCGCCAGGGTTTCCACCAGTTCGAAACGACCGCCCCCGACGAAGCCGATCAGGCGTTTCGCGACCGCCTTGTAGTCCAGGGTGTCCTGGATACGGTCGGTACCGGCAGCCCGCCGATTATCGTTGGCCATTTCGAGATCCAGGGCGACGACCTGCCGAGTCTCCTTCTCCCAGTCGTAGATCCCGATCACGGTCTCGATCCGCAGGTCTTCGATGAACACGATGTCGTTCATGATTCTCTGATCGCTTCCAGGCTGTCCAGGGGCCAGCGCGGACGTGCCACGACCGGCAGCGCGCCCAGCTCGCCCTCCGCCTCGAGCCGGAGAGCTCCGGCGTAGGCGATCATGGCCGCGTTGTCGGTGCAGAACTCCAGCCGCGGATACGCCACCGACCAGCCATGCTTTGCGGTCATGGCCGAGAGCTTCTCGCGCAGCACCTGGTTGGCGCCGACACCGCCGGCGACGATCAGGCGGTTAAATCCGCTCTGCTCCAGGCCCCGCCGGCACTTGATGGCCAGCGTTTCCGCCACGGCCAGCTGAAAGCCGGCGGCGATGTCTGCCCGGGCCTGCTGGTCCTGCTCCGACTCTTCCCAGAGCCGCAGCGTATGCGTTTTCAAGCCGCTGAAGCTGAATTCCAGGCCTGGCCGGTCGGTCATCGGGCGAGGGAAGCGAAACCGATCCGGGTCGCCCTCCCCGGCCAGCGACGCCAGGGCCGGCCCACCCGGATAGGGCAGCCCAAGCAGCTTTGCGGTCTTGTCGAAGGCTTCCCCGGCGGCGTCATCGAGCGTTTCCCCGACCACCCGATAATGGCCGACCTCGTAGACCTCCACGAGCATGCTGTGCCCGCCGGAGACGAGCAGGGCCAGGAAGGGAAACGCCGGCGGATCGGCCTCCAGCATCGGGGCCAGCAGGTGGCCTTCCATATGGTGGACGCCGATGGCCGGCAGGCCGAGACTGAAACTGACCCCCCGGGCGAACGCCGACCCGACCAGAAGCGCACCGATCAGGCCGGGCCCCTCGGTGTAGGCGATACCATCCATCTTCGCCAGCTCGAGCTCGGTGGCGTCCAGCAACTCGGAAAGCAGTTGCGGGAGCTTGCGCACGTGATCGCGGGAGGCGAGCTCCGGAACGACACCGCCGAAGCGGGCGTGCGTCGCAACCTGGCTGTAGAGCCGATGACCCAGGAGCCCTTGCGCCGTGTCATAGATGGCCACGGCGGTTTCGTCGCAGGAAGTTTCGATTCCGAGAACGCGCATTCGCCGAGCCTATCAGAGATTCAGGGAACGCCCGCCGTCGACGGCCAGGATCTGTCCCGTAACGTAGAGGTTGTGCAGTCCCAGGTAGGCCACCGCCGTGGCGATGTCCTCGGGCTCCCCTCGGCGTCCCAGCGCCGTCAGCGCCAGCACCGCGTCGCGATCCACCTCGGCTGCTTCGCCCTCGGCCCAGAGAATCGCTCCGGGCGCCACGCCATTGACCCGGATTTCCGGGCCCAGTTCCGCCGCCAGCGAACGGGTCAGCATCACCAGGGCGGCCTTCGCCATGCAGTAGACGGTGTGCTCGGCCCGCGGGCGGTCGGCATGGATGTCCACCAGGTTGACGATCGAACCACCTTCCTGCCGCAGCGCCGGCACGGCCGCCTGGCTGAGAAAAAGCGGTCCCCTGGCATTGGAGGCGAACAGCCGGTCCCAGTCCTCGGGAGTGATCTCCCCCACGGGAGTCGGGTAGAAATCGGAGGCGTTGTTGACCAGGAAATCAAGCCGACCGAACGATTCCAGCGTCTTTTCGACCAGTTGCGCGCATGCTTCCACCGATCCAAGATCGGCGCAGAGCGCCATCGCGCTGTTCGCCCGGGCGGCATTCAACTCGTCGACCAGGTCCTCGGCCGCCTGGCGGGAATTGCGGTAATGGACAACGACCCGATGTTCTTCGGCGCCGTGCACATGCCGTGCGATGGCCGCGCCGACTCGCCGCGCGGCACCGGTAATCAATGCGACGGGAGCGGTCATGACAACCGTCCTGAAGCTGCGGATTGAATCAAACGGTTCATCGGAAACTTATTTGCCCGTTCCTTGACGTGTACTATCGGCGCGCCGAGAGATTATCGCCGGAACTGTGAAGAAACCGACGCTTCCACCACCCGATGCCGCGGGCGCCGAACACTGCGGCAAGGTCATGGCCCATTTACACGACCGCATCCGTGAGTCCGGGCCGCTGCGCTTCGACCGTTTCTGGGACACGGTCATGTTCGCGCCCGGCCTGGGCTACTACGTGTCCGGCACGTCCAAGTTCGGCGCCGGCGGTGATTTTGTCACAGCGCCGGAGCTGGGTCCGGTCTTTGCACAGTGTATGGCAACCCAGCTCGCCGAGGCGATGGCCTGCGCCGGCCCGCAGATTCTCGAACTGGGCGCCGGCTCGGGCGCTTTTGCCTGCGACGCCCTGCACCGGCTCGCCACCCTGGAAGCGTTGCCGGAGCAGTATCTGATTCTCGAGCCGTCCGCGGAACTGGCCGAGCGCCAGCGCCGGACCCTCGCTGCCCGGGCGCCCGCGCTCGCCGAGCGGGTTGTCTGGCTCACCGCCCTGCCCAGCGAGTTCTCGGGCGTGATCTTCGGCAACGAAGTCATGGATGCCATTGCGCCGCGCCGTGTTCAATGGACCCGAGGCCAGTGGACCGAACTCCATGTCGATCGGAGGGGCGAAGGCCTCGCATGGGTCGGCGCGCCCCTGCCGGAGGAACTCGCCCAGGCCGTTGCGTCCATCGAAGAGAACTGGTCCGAGACACCACCGGAGCCCTATCGAACCGAGATCCAGACCGCGCTCGCGCCCTGGTTCTCGGGCCTGGCGCAGAGCCTCGCCCGGGGGGCGATCCTGATGGTCGATTATGGCTACCCCCGTTCCGAGTACTATCACGCCCAGCGCAGCGACGGCACGCTGATCTGCCACTATCGTCATCACGCCCATGCCGATCCCTTTGTCTATCCGGGGCTGACCGATCTGAGCGTGAGCGTCGACTTCTCCCGGGCTGCCGACGGCGCCCGCGCAGCCGGCATGCAGCCCTTCGGCTATACCCACCAGACCTACTTTCTGGCGGGTGCCGGCCTGGATGAAATCGTCATGGCGGCCCAGGATCTGTCCAAGCGCGAGCGCTTCCGGCGCCTGGCGGAAATCAAGCGCCTGACCCTGCCCAACGAGATGGGCGACCGATTCAAGGTAATGGCCGCAAGCAAGAACTGCGATCCCCGGCTGTCGGGCTTCTCGCTGGACAACCGGCTCGGCTGGCTGTGAGCGCGCTGCGCCGCCTCTGGTGGCTGATCGGAGCCGGCTGGCTGGTCCTGATCGTGGCGCTTTCCCTGTTGCCGCTGCCGGAGCTGCCGGGACCGGACGTCCCCTTTCAGGACAAATGGGGTCACCTCCTCGCCTACGGGTTTGCCGCGGTGTGGTTTGCCCAGCTGGGGACGGGAACCCGGGCCATGCTCGTCACCGGCGTCGGCCTCGTGCTGTTCGGCTTCGCTCTCGAGCAGATCCAGGCGCTGTTGCCTTATCGGCAGGCCGAGCCTCTGGACCTGGCTGCCGACGCGCTGGGTACGGTGCTCGGGTTGGGGCTGGCGGCAACGCCGGCGGGACGCTGGCTCAGGACGCTGGAGAGACGAACCGCTCGGCGGCCTGGCTGACCGCACGAATCCTGGCCTGTTCCAGGGCCGCACCCAGCTCGGCACCGGCCAGCCCCTGTTCTCGCAGGGGGTCCGTGCTGACCGCTGCCGCGGCCTCACGGCAGACCCGCAACAGCTCCCGCGGGGGATATGCCTCGCCTTCCATGCCCAGCCGGCCCCGCGCATCCGCTTCGCAGGCCAGCAGGAACTGCTCGAAACGCTCGGGCTGGCGCAGTCCATCCACGGCAACGATCAGCTTGAGCACCTTTGCCGGACGCATTTCCGCTGCCCGATGACAGTTGAGATGCTGCCGGCAGACGCGTTCAGCGAGCTGTTGATGGGCCTTCGGGACCTTGAGGCGCCGGCACAGGGCGCGCAGCGGATCAACACCCGCCGACTCATGGCGAAGATGGCTGGGCCAGGCCTCTTTCGGCGTCAGTCCCTTTCCGAGGTCGTGCGTCAGCGCTGCGAAGCCGACCATTGAATCGCCCGGCGCGAGTTTCGCCGCCATGTCCAGGACCAGCTCCGTATGAATCCCGGTATCGATTTCCGGGTGGTGCCGCGCCGTTTGCGGCACGCCATAGAGCCGGTCGACTTCCGGGAACAGCTTCGCCAGCGCACCGCAGCTGCGGAGTTCAAAAAGAAACGCGCCTGGACGCTCGGCGGCCAGCGCCTTTTCCGTATCCAGCCAGACCCGCTCGGCAACCAGCGCGTCGACCTCCTGGGCCGCCACCATGTCCCGCATGAGCGCCCGGGTTTCCGCCGCCACGGCAAAACCAAGGCCGGCGAAGCGGGCGGCAAAGCGGGCCACCCGGAGGACCCGCACCGGATCTTCGCGAAACGCCTCGGATACATGACGCAGAACCCGGTTTTCCAGGTCGGCGGCGCCGCCAAAAGGATCAATCAGTTCGCCCCGCTCGTCCCGTGCCATGGCGTTGATGGTCAGGTCCCGGCGCTGCAAATCCTGTTCGAGGGTAATGTCCGGGGAGGTGTCGAACTCGAATCCGTGGTAGCCGGGGCCGGTCTTGCGCTCGGTTCGCGCCAGGGCGTGCTCCTCGGCGGTTTCGGGGTGCAGGAAGACCGGAAAGTCCCGTCCGACCTGCCGATAGCCGGCGGCGAGCATGGCCTCGGGCGTCGCGCCGACCACGACCCAGTCTCTATCCTTGACCGGCAGCCCCAGCAATGCATCCCGGACCGCGCCGCCGACAAGGTAGCGTTTCATCGAGAGGCGCGGGTCCTGAATCGCTGGAGCCGATCGGACTTGCTGCCCGGACCCAGATAACGCGGGGCGATCGCCTCGAGAGCCGTCGGTTCGATACCCAGCTTCGGAAGCGCGTTGTCCCTGGTCACGCTAGGCACCTGCAGCGAACGGTAGTTGTCGGAGGAAAACGGTTTGACCGGCGAATAGTCGAACAGGAATGCCTGGAAACGCGAAATGGCATCGGGCAGCCCGACGATCGGCTGACCCATGCCGATCTGGTCGCGCACATAGCAGACCAGCTCTTTCAGCGTGTAGACCCGGGGCCCGCCCAATTCCCAGATTCCGTTCGCCTCGGCGTCCGCCTCCAGGGCCGCATCGAAGGCGGCCGCGACGTCCTTGACGTAGACGGGCTGCATCTTCGCGTCGGGGCAGGCCAGCGGCAGGCCCAGCGGCGCAAGGCGGAGCAGCGTCGCGAACCGGTTGAGAAAGCTGTCTCCGGGTCCGAAGATCGTCGACGGACGGAAGATCGTGTAGCGCAGGCGGCTGGACCGGACCCGTTGTTCCGCCTCGGCCTTCGTCCGCAGGTAGTGGCTCGCACCCTCGCCCGCACGGAGCGCACTCATTTGCAGGAATCGCTTCACGCCAGCCTTGCGGGCCGCCTCCAGGGCTGTCTCGGTCAGAGTCACGTGGGCCTTCTCGAAGCCCTTTCCGTTGCGGCCGGACTCGTTGAGTATTCCCACCAGATTGACCACCGCGTGGGCCCCGTCGAAACGCAATTTCAGGGCGTTGACGTCGTACACGTCGACCGCATGGAAGCGACTGCCCGGCACCACGCGGCCATCCTTGTGATGGTCGGGGTTTCGCGACAGGACATCCAGTTGATAACGTCCGGCCCAGCGGTTCAGCAGGTGCTCACCGACAAAACCACTGCCGCCTACCAGGCAGATCTTCTTCAAATTTCTCACCTTGGCCATGAATCGCTCCTCAGGGATCAGCCCGAATCGCAGCGCGGTTTCGAGCGTGGCACGTCCCTCCAGACCGGCTTGCCGCTGCGCTTGTCCAACTCGAACATATTACCGCGAAGTCGGGTCATCCGGCCTGCCATCCGCCATTCGTAAATCGACTGAAAGGCCAGGACCCGCGGAATATAGTCGCGGGTTTCGAAGTACGGCAACGTCTCGATCCAGACATCGGCCGTCTCCGGCAGTCGGTCCTCGGTCAACCAGCGTTCCACCGCCTCGGGACCGGCGTTGTAGGCCGCCAGGACCAGCAGCGGGTGCTGGAAGCGCACGTACAACTCGCGGAGGTACGCCGCGCCGAGGCGGATGTTGAGCTCCGGGTCGAACAAGGCACGCCGACCGCGAACCCGAATCCCGTTTCTCTGCCCGACGCGCCGGGCCGTATCCGGCGTCAGTTGCATGAGTCCCATCGCCCCGGCCCCGGATACGGCATCGGGCCGCAACGCGCTCTCGGAGCGCATCACCGCATAGATCAGACTGGGTGGCAGCTTTTCCGCCCTGGCCGCATCCTCGACGATCTCGGTCCAGACCAGCGGAAAGCGGGGCTCGTAGCGGGTCAGGGCGCCAAAATCGGCCAGCGTCAGAATTGCCTGGTGGTGCCAGCCTGCCCGGGAAGCACGCAGCGCCGCGTCGACGCCGGCCGACTCGTCCACACCATTCAGCGCGTGACGCCACTCGCGCGTCGCATCGATGCGCTGATCGACGTGGAACAGCTCGAGGGCACGCACGAGCGCCGCCTCGATTGCTTGTGGCCAGCTGACCTGGACGGGGCCATCCTGCGGACAGAGCTGATAGGACCGATCCAGCCGATCGGCGGCCATGAAACCATAGTAGTCGCTGTCCTGAGCGAGAGCGCGGTATTCCCGCTCCGCGGCTTCCCCCATGCCCAACTCTTCCAGCGAACGGGCACGCCAGTAGCGCCAGCGGCCTCTGCCCCGATGCTCCGGTTCCATGCGGGCGATCGTCTTGAGGGCGGTCTCCCAGTCCGAATCCACCAGCGCGACCCGCAGGCGCCACTCGAGGATCTGCTGGTCCCGGGCCTGGGTAGAAAGCCGGTCGAGCTGATTCGCAGCATCGGGTGCATAGTCGGTCGCGCGGAACAGGGCCATTTCGCGGCGCACCGAGTCAAGGAGTGACGCATTGCCGGCCAGCTGCGGTTCGACTGCCGGCCACAGACCGTAGGCCAGGTCCGAATCGGCGCGGGCCACCCGCTTCATGGCCGCAGCGAGCAGGTCGTCATCGGCGTCGCCACCGGGCCAGCGGGCCAGCACCGCGCCGGGTCGTGTGAAGGCACCGATCCAGGTCTCGACCAAGCGGCGGTCGGGATCGGGGAAGTTCCGTGCGAGGTAACGGGCCAGGCTGTACTGGCCGGCCTGGATGGCCAGCTTGATCCGCTCCCGGTCCGTCCGCTCGTCCAGCAATCCGCGCTGCCGCCAATGGTCGAAGATGGGATCACAGGCGTCTTCCTGTGACTCGCCCACGTACCACAGGTCCCGGGTGTCCGTATCGAACGGCACCGTCTCGCCGGCAGCCAGGCGGGCCTGCAAGCGGAAACAGCGCAGCTCCGCGTCGTCCAGGCGAGGATCGTCCTCGGCCCGGAAGACGCCCCACTCGCCGCGTCGCGCCAGAATCCGCAACCAGCGGGAACGCAGGCGCAGGGTAACGGGCAATTCGTCATAGCGGTCGAGAAAAGCCCGGATCTCGTCCGCATCCACCGTGGCCAGGTGGCGGCGCAGTCGCTCGTGGATCAGGTACGGATAGAGGGGGTAGTCCACCAGGCCGGGGAGCATCATGTCCACTACCGTGTCCTGGCCCCTATGGATCGCCGCGCGGGCCGCCTTGTAGGCGGTTCGCTGTTGCTCTAAGGTGGCGCCCGCGATCGAGTTCCAGAGGAGCATGCAGATCGCGAGGGCCATCACCGGGAGGACACGCAGATCGACTGGTTCGTTCTTCTTGCGACCGGCGCCCTGGCAGGATTTCTTGCCGGGCTGCTGGGAATCGGCGGCGGCCTGGTCATTGTCCCCGCCCTCGCCTGGCTGCTTGCCGGACGCGCAGGCGACTACGCCATGCACATGGCCGTCGCGACCTCCCTGGCCACCATCCTGGGCACGGGATCGGCTTCCGTCCTCGCCCACCATCGCCGCGGCGCCGTGGCCTGGTCGGCGGTCCTCCGGTTGACACCCGGGCTGCTTGCCGGCTCGCTGATCGCAGCCTGGATCGCCCGCCAGCTGTCCAGCCCGCAGCTGAAGATCTGTTTCGCGGTGTTCTGCGTCTTTGCGGCTTTCCAGCTCGCCCGGCGGACTCGCCCGACCAGCCCCGACGTGCCCAGGACCCGACCCGGGGCGCCGGAACTGACCGCAGCCGGTGCCGGAATCGGCGTCATTTCCAGTCTGGTCGGTATCGGCGGCGGAACCCTGACCGTGCCCTACCTGCACTGGCGAAACCACACCATCCACGCATCGGTTGCCACGTCGGCGGCCTGTGGCCTGCCGATCGCGCTGGCCGGAACCGTCGGTTACATCTGGACCGGCCAGCAGATTTCGGGCCTCCCTGCACCCCATCTCGGTTTCGTCTATCTCCCTGCCTGGTTGGGGATCCTGGCCACCAGCATGCTCTTCGCACCGCTGGGCGCCCAGGCGGCCCACAAGCTGCCGACGCAGTCCCTGCGCCGTGTCTTTGCGCTATTTCTGGTGATCGTGGCCATGGTTCTCCTTGCGAGCGGGTGAGACGTCCACCTGGGACAGCGGATAGGGCAGCTCGATCTCCATCGCCACCGGGAGGTGATCGGACAACGGGACATCCAGGGCAAGGCATCGGCTCACGCGCAACTCCGAGGAGACGAAGACGTGGTCGATCGCCCGCTGCGGCCGCCAGCTCGGAAAGGTCAGCAGGTCCCGGCTGACCAGGCGCAGGCGTGAGCGCGCGAGGAAGTCGACCACCTCCGGGCTGTCACCGGATGCATTGAGATCGCCCACCATGATCACGTGCTCGTGCTCTTCCGTGAGCTGGTGAAGAAAATCCAGCTGGACGCGTCGCGAGCTTCGTCCCAGCGCAAGATGCACGTTGACAACGAGCAGGGCGTTATTGCCATTGCCGTAGTGGACCGCGAGGGCGCCACGTCCGGGAATGCGCCCGGGAAGCTTGTGATCGTGGACCTCACGCGGGCGGATTCGGCTCAACACCCCGTTACAGGTGCGGGCCAGCTTGGAAACCCGCCGGTTGGGCTGGTGACTCCAGAACGGGAAGCCGGCTCGTTCGGCAAGGAACTGGGTCTGGTTGAGGAAACCCGTGCGCAATGACCCGTCATCCACTTCCTGCAGGGCCGCAATGTCGAAGTCAGCCACCAGCCGGGCAATCTGGTCAAGGTTCTGGATCCGTTGCTGGTGCGGGAGAACCTGACGCCAGCCCTTGGTGACATAGTCCCGGTAGTTGGCGGTGGTTGTTCCGGCCTGGATGTTGAAACTGATCAGGCGCAGCCGATGATCAGCCGCCCAGGGCGAATCCTGCGCGGCATCGGTCATGGCCTGGTGTACTGGGCGCACACTGTCGAAAATCCCCCGGGAACGAGTGTTCCCGCACAGTGTAACAGCGTGATGGCGAGCCCGGCGACGATCAGTGCGGTTGGGCCGCTGTCCTCAGTTGCTGGAAGCGGTTTCCGCGATCGCCGCGTACTCCTGGGCAACCAGGTGCTCGATCAGTTCGATCAACTTCGCGTTGGAGCCCGCCATGGCCGCAGTCGCCCGGTACTTGCCGTTGATCACGATCGACGGCGTGGCATTGACCCCGAAGCGCTGCACCTGGGACATGCCGCGTCGCAGCTTCGTTTCAATGGCAAACGAGTTTGCGGCGCGGAGGTAGTCCGATTCGCTGATGTCGTAGCGCTCGGCAATGAATTCGGCAATGTCCTCGTTTGAAACCAGGCGCATGCGCTCCTTGTGCAGGGCAGTGAAGATCGCCTCGTGGGCTTCATCCACGATGCCCAGCGCCTCGATCGCGTAGTAGGCCCGGGCAAGGGGTTCCCAGCTCGGACGAAATACCACCGGGATGCGCCGATATTCCACGTGCTCCGGCGCTTCGGTGACCCAGCTGTCGATGAACGGCTGGAAGTTTGCGCAATGCGGGCAGAGGTACCCGAACACTTCGACGACCTCGACCTGCTTCGGGTCGTCCGTCGGCTGTGCCGGCTGGATGCGCTGGTAATGAACGCCTTCCTGGAACGCCTGGGCGAAGACGCCGGGCGAGAAAAGGGTGACAGCTAGAGCAACTAATGCAGAACGCAGCATGCAAACAGATCCTTGACTGGGTTAGGGACGAAAAAGAAGACCGCGCAGCGCCGGGAAAGTTCAGGCGCCCCCCTTGTGCAAGATCCCGGCTAGTGCAGACCCTGCAGATACGAGGCAAGCGCCTCGATGTCCGCGTCGGTGAGGCCCGCCGCAACTTCCGACATCACCGCGTTGGCCTTCTCGCCGGTGCCCCATACCGCACCGTCGCGGAACAGCTTGAGCTGGGTGGCCGTGTATTGCGCATGTTGGCCCGCGAGACGTGGGTAGAGCGCCAGGGGATTGCCCTCGCCGGTCGGCCCGTGGCACGCCATGCAGGCCGGGATGGCTCGCTCCGCATCACCGGACCGATAGAGCTCTTCGCCGTGATCCACCAGGGCTGGATCGGCCACACCGGGCTTGAGGGTCTGCGAGCTGTAGTGTGCGGCGATATCCGCCATGTCCTGCTCGCTCAGTGCGGCCGACATGCCCGCCATGATCGCATTCTGACGTCCGCCGGACTTGTAGAGCGAAAGCTGCCTGACGAGGTAGCGCTGATGCTGCCCGGCAAGTTTGGGCCATTCGCCGTTGACGCTGTTGCCGTCCTGGCCATGGCAGGCCAGGCAGGTGGTGATCTTGTTTGCGCCCGCGGCCGCGTCGCCCCCTCCAAGCACATCGACCTCTTCGGCGGACTCGGCGGCACCGAACCAGGCAATCAGAATGAGGCTGAGAAGTCGGGTCATGTCACTTGTCTCCTGAAACTCTCGACGGTCGCCGCGGCACAAACGGCATATTGTATTAAACCGCTCGGCAAATAGATATGTGAACTCATCGTTCGTCCACTCGGTGTCGTCGCCCGTTCGAGCAGAAGTTCACGCCGCGAAACGCCGGGGCGGCGTTATAGCAGCCGGAATTGCGGGCGTCAATCAAGCAGGCGCCGGTTGGCACCTCTGGCTGACAACGCACAACTTGTGCGCTGTCGTGGCTCGCAGGCATCATGCACGCATGGCCGAAGCCCCCCTGGATTTCAGCTCCGCGCAGTTCACGATTGCCGCGCAGCAGCTCCGACAGATGCCGCCTGACGAAGGACGGGAAGTGGCCTTTGCCGGGCGCTCCAATGCCGGCAAGTCTTCGGCGCTCAACGCCATCAGCAATCGTCGCGCCCTGGCCCGAGTCAGCAAGACGCCGGGTCGAACCCAGCAGTTGGTGGTCTTCGAACTGACCGGAACGCTGCGCCTGGTGGATCTACCGGGCTACGGCTACGCCAAGGTCCCAGCCGAACTCCAGGAATCCTGGCGGCGTACCATGGAGGCCTATTTTCAGAAACGCCGGGCCCTGGCCGGCCTGATCCTGGTAATGGACATCCGCCACCCGCTGAGGCCCTTCGACTGGCAGATGCTGGACTTCTGTGCATTCCGGAAACTGCCGGTGCACGTTCTGCTGACCAAGGCCGACAAGCTGAAACGGGGCCGCGCCATCCAGACCGAGCGAGAGGTGGTCCAGGCTCTAGAGGATGCCCAATTGCCGACCAGTGTGCAGCGCTTCTCGGCGACGTCCGGGGAGGGCGTCGAGCAGGCCCGGGAGGTGATTACGAGTTGGCTGCTAGCTCGTCCAGCCTGAGATTGTCCAGCGCCACCGGCTCGCCGAGAAAATTCCCCTGAACGAAGTCCACGCCCGCTTGCCGTGCCGACTTCAGCGTGCTTTCCGTATTGACGTGTTCGGCGATGGTTGAAAGGCCCAGCGCGTGGGCCATGCTGGTGATCGAGTTGACCATGGTGCGATCCACATCGTCGCTGCTCATGGACTGGACGAACATCCCGTCGATCTTGATGAAGTCGACCGGCAGGTGTTTCAGGTGAGAAAAAGAGCTGAAGCCGGTCCCGAAATCATCCAGGGCAAACCGGCAGCCCAGCTTTTTCAGGTCCATCATCATCTTGCGGGCGCTATGCAGACTGGCCAGTTCGGCCGTTTCGGTCACTTCGAAGATCAGCCGGTCGGCAACCGACCTGTATTGCTCGACCGCTTCGCGCACCAGCTTGAGGGAGCCCGGGTCCTGCAGGGTGACGTTCGACAGGTTGATGGTAAAGCAGATCCTCGCCGGGTGGTCCGAGTAGTCGTCGAGAATCCTCGCCGCTCGCCGCACCACCCAGAGGTCGATCTCCTGGGCCATGTTGACCCGCTCCGCTAACGGCACGAACACGCCCGGCGACACCCACCGTCCGTCCTTGCCCACCATGCGCAGCAGCAGCTCGTAGAGGAATTCACCCTCTTCCGAGGCCGCCGCCCGCATCGTTTCACCCGGAGGCTGGGTGAACGCCTCCGGTACGGAGCCGATCGGATGGATGGGCTGGGCCAGGAAAACGAACCGATCTTCACGGGTTGCCTCCTTGAAGCGCTCGGTCCAACCGGTTTCCAGGGCCTCGACGGTCTTGGCGTCCTCTTCCGCGATATAGATGTGGGTCTGATCGCGCCCCTTCTTCTTGGCCGTATCGCAGGCGATCCGGCCCTGCTCCAGCGCATACTCCGCCGATGGCGTGCCGCCGGAAAGGATGATGACACCGACGGAACACTCGACGGCCCGTTCGACCTCGCCGTCCTTGTAGCTGACCTCGCCGACCAGCCCGCGGAACGTATCAGCGACGGTGAAGACATTCGGCAGCTGGATGCCCGTCAGCAGCAGGGCAAAGTGGTCGCCGCCCAGACGCGCGATAACGTCGTTCTGGCGCAGCAGCGTGGCGAGACGCCCGGCGACATCCGCCAGCAGCTGCTCTGACGGCGACTCGCCGATGGCCCGGACGATATCCCCGAATCGGTCGATATCGATATAGAGGAGCGCGCCATGGCCGCCCTCGTCACGCAGCCGGTTGATCGCATGATCCAGCTTCTGCCCGAAGTGCCGGCGATTGGCCAGGCCGGTAACCGGATCATGGGTGACCTCCCAGCGCAGCTGCTCGACGGTCTTGCGTTCGGATATGTCTCGGAATACCACCACGGACCCCCTGCGGCGCGACTGGATCGCCAGCGGAAAAATCGTACATTCCACGGGGATCAGGCGCCCGGACACATGCGTGAAAACGGTCTCGAAGCCGGACTGGCGATCGCCGCTGAGATAGGCCTTGCGCATGACCGCCAGGCGTTGCTCGTCCTCTTCCCCGGCGTGGATCACCTCGTCCGCCGGGCGCCCGATCAGCTCTTCCGACGAGCCGAAGCCGAGAATGGCTGCACCGGTCGAATTGAAGAAGGTGATGACGCCCTCCGAATCCACGCCGTAGACCCCGTCGCCAACCGAGGCCAGGATGCCGTCCAGGCGCTGGCGTTCGGCTTCGACGACGCGCTGGGACTCGATGACCCGCGCCATGGCACTGACGCGGGCAATGAACAGCTCCTTGGCCTCGTTCTTGAACATGCACTCGGTCGCGCCGGCATCGATGCATTCCTTGATGATGGTCTCGCGGTAGGTCCCGGTGATCGCGGCAAGCGACGCCTTGGCGGTGGGCGGATGACTAGAGAAGTGCTGGAGCAGCTCGGCTCCGGTGCCGTCCGGGAGATAGTAGTCGGAGATGATCAGATCGAAGCCGCCTTCCGCCGCCTTCTCCCTGGCCTCCTCTACGGTACCTGCGGTGGTGAGCGGAAACCCGAGCTCCTTGAGGATCTGCCCATAGGCATAGCGCGAGCTCCTGGAATCGTCGATGAACAGCACGCGCACCGAGCGCGCATCCACTTCCGGAGCCTCCTCGTCCTGGCCCGCGGATGCCGGAAGCATCCCCGCCAGCACTCTCGGAATCCGTCCGAAACGCTGCCAGGGGAGGATCTCGCAGCGGTCGCGGTTGCGCGCAAAACGTTCCAGCTGAGGGTGTTTCTGGTGCGAAACGAGAACCAGCGCCGAGGAATCTCCATTGAGCTTCTTCAGCAAGCCACGGAGGTCGGAGACACCGCGCTGGGGGACGCCGATGACTACGCCTTCGAAGGCGTCCTTGCCCAGACGGCCGACCGCGTTGTCCATGTCGGAGGAGATTTCGACCCGGTTGAACCCGCCGGCTTGCAAGGTGCGCTGGAGCAAATTCGCGAGCGTCGAGGACTGTTCGACAACCAACAGGTCCGCCACGGGAAATCCTCGCTCAAGATGCCGGTAGGGACCGTTAATCCTATCGGCATCAAAGCAGTACGGCAACTTATTCAAGCGTCAACGCACGATGGGAAGGGTTTGCGCTGGCGGCGATTGTGGATACTCTCTGGAACTTCGATCCAAGTGAACCGGCAGAGGTCTGCATGGGATACCCCACAACCCGCATGCGCCGCATGCGCCGGGACGAGTTCTCCCGCCGCCTGATGCGCGAGAACCGTCTCACGGTAGACGACCTGATCTACCCGCTCTTCGTCTGCGAGGGCCAATCGCGGCGTGAACCGGTGCCGTCCATGCCGGGCGTGGATCGGCTCAGCATCGACCTGCTGGTCGAGGAAGCAGCGCAGTGCGAGGCCCTCGGCATCCCCGCCCTGGCCCTGTTTCCGGTGACACCGCCGCAGGCGAAGTCAGATAATGCGGAAGAAGCGTGGAACCCGGAGGGACTTGCCCAACGTGCGGTCCGCGCGATCAAGGACCAGGTGCCCCGCATCGGAGTGATCACCGATGTCGCGCTGGATCCTTTCACCTCTCACGGCCAGGACGGGCTGCTGGACGAGGACGGTTATGTGGTCAACGACCCCACGCTGGCCGCGCTCGTCCGCCAGGCTGTCTCCCATGCGGAAGCGGGCGCCGACGTCGTGGCGCCGTCCGACATGATGGACGGTCGTGTCGGCGCAATACGTACGGCGCTGGAAGATGGCGGACACCGAAATGTCCGGATCCTCGCCTACGCCGCCAAATATGCGTCGTGTTTCTACGGGCCCTTCCGCGATGCGGTGGGTTCGGCGGCCAACCTCGGCGGCGGCGACAAGTACAGCTACCAGATGGACCCGGCCAACGGCGACGAGGCCCTGCGCGAAATCGAATTGGACCTTGCGGAAGGTGCGGACATGGTCATGGTGAAGCCCGGCATGCCCTACCTGGATATCGTTCATCGCGTCAAGGCGCGCTTCGGCGTCCCGACCTACGCCTATCAGGTGAGTGGAGAATACGCCATGCTTGCCGCCGCCGCGGCCGAGGGCTGGCTCGACGAGCGGGCCTCCGTGCTGGAAGCCCTGCTGTGCTTCAAGCGCGCCGGCGCTGACGGCGTACTGACCTACTACGCGCGGCGCGTGGCCGAGTGGTTGCGTGACGGCTGAAACAGTCCCCGCCATCGACCGGTATGCGGTGATCGGCTGCCCGGCGCGGCACAGCCTGTCGCCGCGGCTGCATGCTCACTTCGCCGAACTGACCGGCGAGGCGATCGAATACCGGGCCATCGAACTCGACGAAAACAAGTTCGAATCGTTCTGGGACTCGGAGGCCGGTCGTCGACTGTCCGGCGCCAACATCACCTTGCCCTTCAAGGAGCGTGCCTTTCGCCTGGTCACGGGGCGCCGGCCGCAGGCGGTTGCCGCCGGCGCAGTCAACACGATCATGCGCATCGATGGTCAGCTGATCGGGGACAACACGGACGGCTTCGGACTGGTCCGCGATCTCGAAGAGAACCTCGGATGGTGTGTTCGCGACCGGCGCATTCTCGTCGTCGGCGCCGGGGGCGCGGCACGCGGCGTCGTTGCCGCCCTGAGGACCCGCGGGCCTGCCCACATCGTCGTTGCCAATCGGACCGTCGCGCGGGCCGAAGCGCTTTCCGCACTCTTTCCGGAAGTGGAGGCCGTGCCCCTGGACAAGCCCGGCTCCGGCTTCGACGGGGTGATCAATGCAACCTCCACCGGACACCGGGGCGAACCCCCTGCCCTACCGGCCTCGGTTGCGGCGGGTCGGCCCTGGGCCTACGACCTGAGCTACGGCAAGGCCGCCGAACCTTTTCAGAGCTGGTGCAAAGCGCACGGCGTCACCCGCTTTGCCGACGGCATGGGCATGCTGGTCGAGCAGGGGGCCGAGTCCTTCCGCTTGTGGCGCGGGGTCCGCCCTCCGACCACCGACATCATCCCGATGCTGCGCCGTCTTCATTCGCCGACCGGGTGAGTTCCAGCTCAACGCGGGTGATCCGCACCCCCCAGCCCGTCGAGGTTTCGTTCAGCAATCCGAGCAGCCAGTTGCTGATCTCGTCGGAGGACCTCAGTTCGAGGGAGGCACGGGAGATATCGGCGACGAAATCCCGTACCACGGATTCGGTGAGATTGCGGGCCGCGGTGTCGAGCTGGCCGAGCTGATCTACCGCTTTGTTCACATCGAGCACCTGAAAGTAGAGGACACCTTGGGCTTGCATCGGATGCTGATCGCTGGTTTCCAGTCCGTCGACGCGGACTTCGAGGACCCGGCCGCTCATGCTGACCCGGTGCGCAACCCGCTCGAGGACTGGAACGATGACGTGCCAGCCGGGAGAGAGCGTGCGATGGGCGTGGCCGAGCCGCCTCACGATATGTGATTCGGCCGCGGGAACGCGATGTACGGCCATGACCAACAGGATGACCGGTATCGCGATAAGCAGGCCGATTGCCCAGGTGCTCATGATGTCCTTGGGATAGGTTGAGAGGAGCCCAAACTGCTATCCTAACCCGCGTCTGCGGACGCGCAAGCGCTGAGGAGTCCCGCTTGGGAAACGCATCGAATTCACCCCTCATCGAGGACAAGTCCCAGCTGATTGCCCTCATCGAGAAAGGCTGCAAGCCGCCCGATCAGTGGCGAATCGGAACCGAGCACGAGAAATTCGGTTTCCGCTGGCAGGACCTGACCCCCCTGGAGTATGACGCGCCCGACGGAATCCGTGCAGTGCTCGAAGGACTCGGGAAACTGGGCTGGAATCCCGTCATGGAAGGTGACGTGCCGATCGGCCTGGTCCAGGACGACGGCTGCTCCATATCGCTGGAGCCGGGCGGGCAGCTGGAGCTGTCCGGAGCACCGGTCGAGACCATCCACCAGACCTGCAACGAGGTGAATACGCACCTCGCCCAGGTCAAGCAGGTCGCGGACCCCCTGGACATCGGGTTTCTCGGGATCGGATTCCATCCCAAGTGGCCGCGCGAGCGTTTTCCCTGGATGCCCAAGGCCCGTTACAAGATCATGCGGGACTACATGCCCCGCGTCGGAGAGATGGGCCTGGACATGATGGTCCGCACCTGCACGGTGCAGGTCAATCTGGATTTCGCGTCCGAAGCGGACATGGTGAACAAGTTTCGGGTCGGCCTGGCGCTGCAACCGGTTGCCACCGCCCTGTTCGCCAATTCACCGTTCCTGGAAGGCCGGCCCTCGGGCTACCTGAGCTATCGGTCCCATGCCTGGACCCATACCGATCCCGACCGCGCCGGCATGCTGCCTTTCGTGTTCGAAAGCGGCATGGGCTTCGAGCGATGGGTGGACTACGCGCTCGACGTGCCGATGTATTTCGTGCGGCGCGAGGGACGCTATATCGATGTCGCCGGAGAATCGTTCCGGAAGTTCATGGAGGGCAAGCTCACCCAGATCCCCGGCGAGCGGGCGACGGTGGCCGACTTCGAGGACCACATGACCACGATCTTCCCGGAAGTCCGCCTAAAGAGCTTCCTGGAAATGCGCGGTGCCGATGGTGGACCCTGGCGGCGACTCTGCGCCCTGCCCGCTTTCTGGGTCGGATTGCTCTATGACGACGACGCCCTCCAGGCGGCGATGGATCTGACCCGCGACTGGGATACCGCCGCCCGCCAGCAGCTGCGAACCGACGTGCCGAGGCTCGGCCTAGAGGCGGAGATCGGCGGTCGCCCGCTGAAGGAGGTTGCGATCGAAGTGCTGGCGATCGCACGCAGTGGTCTGCGGGCTCGCAACCGGACCAACGCCGCCGGAGACGACGAGACCGGTTTCCTCACCCCGCTTTTCGAGATCGTCGACTCGGGTCTCACCCCTGCCCAGCGCAAGCTGGAGTTGTATCGTACGGACTGGAACCAATCGGTCGATCCGCTGTTCAAAGAATGCGCCTACTGAGCCGGACGACTTGAAATGACGACGCTGATGCCAAGATCTATCCGCATGAGATGGTTGATCTTGAGCGCGGCCGGGATTGTCCTCGCAAGCGGGTGCAGCACGCTGGCCCCGCCCGAAAAACCCGACGCACACTATTTCTGTAAACCCGATTCAGCTGTCCGCTACCGGGGCAAGGCCGATCCGCGTGTTTCGGTCATACGGCCTGCACCGGCACATGGCAGCTGCCGACACCAATAGGATCATTATGGCTCTCAGCGAAAACGCCAGAAAAACGATTGAAGGATTGCTGGACACCAACCGGATCGTCCTGTTCATGAAGGGGACGCCCCAGACGCCGATGTGTGGCTTCTCGGCCCGTGCGGCCGGGATCCTCGCCAGCCTCCAGACCGAATATGCCAGCTTCAACGTCCTGGAAAGCGAGGAGATCCGCGAGGGCATCAAGGAATTCGGCGAGTGGCCGACGATCCCCCAGCTGTATATCGACGGCGAACTCGTCGGCGGCAGCGATATCGTCGCCCAGATGTTCAACACCGGCGAACTGCACGATCTGCTGGGTGTCGAGCGTCCGGATCGCACCCCGCCGGAGATCAGCATCTCCGACAAGGCCGCGGAGGCGATCCGCGCCGGAATGGACGGCTACGACGATGTGGCCCTGCACCTCCAGATCGACGACTACTGGCGCGCCCAGTTCCTGCTGCAGCCGGTCAGCGGCGACGAAATCACCGTAGAGTCCGCGGGGATCAAGATTCACATGGACATTCTCACGGCCCAGCGCGCGCGCGGCATGGAAATCGACTATACCGAGTCCATCGAAGGAACCGGCCTGACCGTACGCCTGCCCGGGGCGCCACCGGAAGTGAAATCGTTGTCCGTCCAGGAACTCAAGGAACGCATGGACGACGACGCCATAACCGTGGTAGACGTTCGCCCGGAATCCGAGCGCCAGCAAGCGCCTTTCCCGAATGCCCTGGTGCTCGACAAGGCCGGCATGGGGCGCCTGAAGCAGTTTCCCAAGGACACGCCACTGGCGTTTCTCTGCCACGTCGGCCAATCCAGCCAGGGCTACGCGGCCCACTACCGAAAGGAAGGCTACACCGACCTCTACAACGTGGTCGGCGGAATCGATGCCTGGTCCCGTGAAATCGACGACTCGGTGCCGCGCTACTGAGACCCTCCGTAGAGCTTTTCGGCGCGGTTGAACAGGATCCATGATGTAAGGATGTACTTGTCCCCGGAGCGGGGGGTCAGGCCTCGATGGGTGTGCGTAAAGCCGGCCGGCGCGATCACCATCCGCCCTCGCCGGGGGCGGATCGATCGTTGCTGGTAGAAGAACTCCGTTTCGCCGCCCTCGGCCACGTCGTTCAGGTAATACATGAAGAGCAGCACCCGGTGCAGGTGCTCGCAGGATGCATCTCGCGGATAGATCTCTGAATGCCAATGTGGGTAGCCACCCACGCCCTGGTCGTATTTCTGAACGATGAACGGGCCGGGCCGGTAGAGATGACCCACCAGAGCACGCGCCTGGGGTTTGCCGGCCCGGTCGAAATTCTTGTGGGACAGGTTCACCGGTTGACCTGTTTCGGGATCGGCCACCGTAAGCCCAAGGGCGCCGATCAGTCCGAAATAGTATTTGCACCAGTAGTCGGTGACGTGCTCGAAGGAATTGGCCAGGACCCGGTCGCAGACCGACTTCCAGTCGGCGTGACCGGTAATGGTCAGATCCAGGCTGTGCTTCTTGTCACGGTCGACGCCGCCGCCGGTCCTTCCCGGTTCGGTCTGATCACTGGCCTCGAAGCGATCGATGATCTCCGCACAGAACTCCGGCTCCAGGGCTTCATCGATCGTGCGGATGAAATCGTTGTCCGTGGCTTTTTTCATTCGTTTGCCCCAGGGGATTCCCGCCTGGCCAGCACCACACCCGGCTGCCTCGCCGCCGGATCCAGCCAGTAAACGAAGATCGGCCGCAGTTCGTTGCCCAGGACGTTGAGTGGATACAGGGGTGGCGCCGTCGCCGGCACCGTATTGAGGGCGACCAGCAGGAAATGGTTACACCGGTTCAGCGCTTCACGCTGCGGCGGCGGCCGGTACGCGGTTCGCATCGAGTAGAAGGCCACGATATCCGAGAAACTGGCGAATACACATCCGTCGGCATCGACGTGATCCGGCACCCGCTTGGCGGCCAGCACCATCTGATGGACGATCGTGATCCGCGTGAGCCGCTCTTCGCGCGGCGCGTCTTCAAGCCAGATCTTGCCAAGTCGATAGCCATCAAGTTCCGCGGGCAGCGGTTCGGTCATGCGCCCGGAGAGGTGGAGCAGTCCGGTGGCTACGACGAATGCGCAAGCCAGCCCCGAAACCACCACTCGCCAGCGCGGACGGGAGAATAGTTTGTCGAGGGTCCCGAAGGCAAAAACCAGGAAGAAAGGCACCACCGGAAGAAGCAGTCTTTTGTGCTCGTCCGGATAGGGCCACAGGATGATCAACACCAGGTAGACTCCGACCCCCAGCGCCAGAAAATCCCTTCTCCCTGCAGCGCGGAGGAGTCCGGCCAGGCCCAACACGCCCAGCGTGAGCAGCAAAGCCTGCGAAAGCGGGTCATCACGGTGCATCCCGACCCAGCTGTCCCCGAAGCGAACCGCTTGTTCCCAGGCTTGCTCTACCCAACCCCAGGGGCCTGCGGCCGAGTAGTTCGCAAGCAGATTCCCGCTGTAGGATTGGCTGCCCGGGGTCGTGGGTCTGAAAAGGTGCCAGAGCACGGGAGGTACAAGGGCCGCCGCTGCCGCAATGCCCTTGACGGCCATGGACTGGCGACACGTTGCCAACAGCACCAGGAAGGCAGGAACAAATGCGATGGTCGCAGAACGGGTCAAAGCAGCGAGCGCGAGGAACAATCCTGCCAACAGCAACGTGCGCCGATCGTTGTCGGCGTCGACCGAGAAGTAGACCGTCAGCGAAATCAGCAGGAAAAAGAGCCCTTCGCTCGCCAGTTGCGTCACCAGGGCCAGCGACTGGACCAGAAAAATCCAGGTCAGGGCCGCCATCAGACTTACCCAAACCGGGACTTCGCGGCGGCGCATGGCGGCCAGAAAGGCCACGATCGCCAGCACCCAGATGACGCCCGTGATCCCGTGGGCAATGCGCACATGTTCGTGTGTCGCGCCGAACAGAGCCATGATCATGGGATAGAGCGGCGGGAACGGGCTGATGAGCACCGAAGACGCGGCGGCCGGATGTTCTTGCCGACCGTAGGGCTCGAAGAAGTCCGCGATCAGAAGGTAGCGGATGGAATCCGAGAATACGCCGGGGAAGTCGTTGTTGAAGCTCAGCAGGCCGACAAGCGCTGCGATCAGCGCAATACCTCCAACGGTCAATCCTCGTTCCATAGCCTTTGCAATCGGCCCGGTAAGTTGCAGCTATGGTACAAAAAAACCGCGACCCGAAGGCCGCGGTTTCTTCCTCCCCACAGACCGATGCCGGTCTGTCTGTTGCACCGGTGATCAGAAGATCACGGTCGTCGAGTTCGAGCAGGTGCTCGTACCCGCCTCGCACACCTCGAAGGTGTAGCTGGCGCCACCACGGTTATTGCTCGACCAGGTGTAGGCCCCGTCGTTGGCGGTGGTGTCGATGATCGTGCCATCCAGCTTGATGTCGACATTGGTCGATCCCGCACCATCCCAGGTCAGATCGGCATGATGCCGACCGCGGACCTTGTAGCCGGTGGCCGACAGCGTGATTCCGCCGGTGGACGGCTCGGTCACGGTCACGGACTGGTTGGAGGTGTCGGTCTGACCAACGCTATCGGTCACCGTCAGGGTCACCGTGTAGGTGCCGCCCGCAGCATAGGTATGGCTCGCGGTGCTGCCGGAACCGGTGTTGCCGTCACCAAAGTCCCAGGCATAGCTGGAGATGCCGTTGTCGTCGGTCGAACCGCTCCCGTCGAAGGAACAGCCGAGATCGGTGCAGCTGTAGGTGAACGATGCCGTCGGCGGGTCGTCCGTGGTGCCCGAGCTTACGGTCACGCTGCTCGAGGTGCTGTCGCTGTCGCCGGCATCGTCGGTCACGGTCAGGGTCACTGAGTAGGTCCCGTCCGCTCCGTAGGTGTGGCTGGGATTCTGAGTGGTCGACGTATTGCCGTCACCGAAGTCCCAACTCCAGGACACGACACTTCCATCGCTGTCCGACGAGCTGTCGCTGAAGTCGCAGGCAAGCTCGTTGCAGACATAGCTGAAGCTGGCCGACGGCGGGCTGTTGGTCGTTGATCCGCTCAGATAGTCGAGCGCCGCCTTGGCCTGGATCAGGCCATAACCGTAGGCATTGTCACGACCGGCGTCGCCAAGGTCCTCGGCGGTTGCTGCCAGCGCATTACGGATGTCGTTGTTGGTCCAGGCGGTGTTGTAGCTCCAGACCAGCGCTGCAACGGCGGAAACATGCGGCGTCGCCATGGACGTGCCATTGTAGAAATCGTAGTTGCCCTGCTCCACGGTCACGGTCACGTTGTTTCCGGTACGGCCGACAAGGTCAACCCCGCTGGCCTGGGACACCCCTACCGCCGGAATCGTCGTGGCGGTCGGATCGCTGAGCGTGCCCTGCACCATGCCGCTGACGTTGTTGTAGATGATGGCTGCGACACCGCTGCTGGCCTCGCAGTTCAGCACCTTGTCCTCGAAAGAGATGGTCCCGCGCTCGATCAGGCAGACGTGACCGCCAGTGCCGTTGCAGGCCACGCCCGCAGTGAAGGCGCCGGAGTCACCGCAGTCGACCAGGGTGCCCGAAGCACTGCCCAGAGTCGTATTCTGCATGGCGGAAGCTTCGAAGCCGGCCCCATCAGAATTGTCGGTGACGCCGACGTTGAAACCCGCGCCCATGGGAACAGTGGAAAGCACGCCCACGCCCGGAGCGGCCAGTTCAACCGCGTCGTTCTGCTGAGAGAAATCGGCCACGACCTTGTTGTCATCGATCGCAGCAACGGAGACCACCGAGGCATAGCTTGCCGGGTAGCTCTTCGCGGTGTTGCCATCGTTGCCCGCCGCGGCAATGGACAGGATGCCATAGTTGTCGTTCAGGTCCTGAAATGCCGCATCTTCGGTCGAACTTGCGCAACTGAAGGGGCCGCCTCGGCCGCTGTCGGAGCAACCCAGGCTCATGCTGATCACATTGGCTCCGGCGTCGCCACAGGCGTAGGCCGCGGCCACAAGGTCGGACGAATAGGCCCACCCGCAATCATTACCGAACACCTTGACAATATGCAGGCCGAGGTTGCCGCCCGGATTGACCCCGAGTACGCCCAGGCCGTTCCCGCCGATGGCGGCAATCGAGCCGGCCACGTGGGTGCCGTGACCGCAACCATCCACGAAAGCATCACCGGTGCCGCCATCGTCGGTCTTGGTCAGTACGTTGTCTTTCAGGTCCTCATGCGCCGCGTCGATACCCGAATCGATGATACAGACTGTCCGATTCGCGGTATTGGCGTCACTCACCTGATCGGCCTGGACCTGCGCGATACCATAGGGAGCAACTTCACCCATCGGATAGCGCGGCTGGTCAATCTCGATCTCGAAATTCGGGTTGTTGGACAATGCCTGAACGGCGGCATCCGGCAGATAGGCTGCGACGGCACCGACCCGCGGCAACTCTCGTGCCAACTGACCGTTCTGCTGCACGACCGCAGCGCGCGCATTGGCTGCATTGCCGTTCTTCGCCTTGATGATGTAACGACCATCGTCAGCCTGGGCCACACTGGCCGTCATGACCGATACGGCCAGCGCACAGCCGACCCCGATCGCCTTGGATAGCAATGATTGCTTGGACATGAACCCTCCGCTTGATATTTTCGCTGGGCCGGTAACCCCCACAGGCCCGACCGAAACCTCAACCCGGAAACGTTGCATTTGTTGCTGGTTCCCGGGCAAAACGAGGGGCATTTATACGTGCCTCGTATAGACAAGTCAAGCTCATACATGGTTGAGAAATTTTCAACTGTTGAATCGTGATAGCTGAATCGGGACTCATGTTCAATACGCCCTTGAGAATTATAAGCAATTGTTTTTAAAGGTTTAATTTAGTTTTTTGACGCGCAATTCGCTAAGAAGAAAAATGACGGAAAAATCAGAACAGTCGTTTGAAACGATAGTACAAAAACATCAGGCCGGTGACCTGTCGGGCGCGATGGCGGGCTACCGGGCGCTGCTGGAGAAGCACCCGGAAGATCCGGAGATCCTGCGTCTGCTGGGTGTCGCCCTGCTCCAATCCGGGGCGGTCGACCGGGCGATCGAGCACTTCGAAAAGGCGATCTCCGCCGATCCGCAGAACGCAGCGGCGCGGTGCAATCTCGGCAGCGCGCTGCGGTCCGTGGAGCGGGTCGAGGAAGCTCGTGGGGCATTCGAAGCCGCGCTGGCCCTGAACCCGAATCTCGCCGAAGCGCACAACAATCTCGGTGCCCTGGCCGCGCAGACCGGTGATCGGGGCGAAGCCGAGACGCACTATCGGAAAGCCGCAGAGCTGGCGCCGGAATCTGCCCCGGCACACGCCAATCTGGCCGCCCTGCTTCTACAGAACGGTGATGCCGCATCTGCGGTGACCCATGCGGAGCTCGCGGTTCGTGCCGACCCG
>JAWVZU010000016.1:0-26743 GCA_033722075.1 Lysobacterales bacterium | reverse complement strand
TCTGGCGGCGATCGATGAACTGACGCCGGTTGCGCCAGTCCTCGTCGGATCGGTCTTTCTCCTCGCTCATGCGACGATGATAGCAGGCCAGGCGGTGCTGCCGTCAGGGTCGGTCGAACGCCGAGCACACCCCGTCGGGGACAAAGGCCCGTTCCGTGAAGTCGGCAATCTGCTCTCCAAATTCGAGTACGCGGAACCGGTCTAGCGGCAGATCAACGGCAATGAAATCACCGTCGGGCAGCAGTCCCTGATACGGGTTGCCGCTGACTGAATCCGGATCAACCGCGTACAGGCCGATCGGGTCGGCGAAGCCGCAGAATCCCCCCGTGTCCACCAGAACCATGCCGTAGACCTGAAGCGCCTTCGCAACAGTGCGCTCGTAGGGCTGCAGCGCAAGGGTGTCCAGGTCCAGGGCCGGATCAAGCTGGACGCGGGCACCGATGGGAATGGCCGATGGGTCCTCGGTCACTCCGTCGGAAAAGGTGGCGGGTGGAACCGGGCCGCCGGCTTTCGTGCATGGATAGCTGAAGGCCAAGGCGTGAGTGATCTCTCCGGTCGCGAGCTCGTCCGGCCAGATCACGCCACCCAGGAACGGAAACCCCGAGCCGCGTGACGACACGCCGCCGGGATATACGCCAGCGCCATCTATCGACAGATTGTTGGCCACGCTCGCAATCCACTTGCCGTCAACGAGGCGGGCCTGGAACAGGTCAAATTCGCAGCGGCGCGTCAGATCGAGGACGACCATGTGATTGTCCTGGTCCGAATCGAAGCCGCAGGCCGTTGGCGGAACCGGGTTGGCACTGCCGTCCACGTCGTCGGAGGGAACGGCCCAGGGGGGAATCGGTACGTCCAGCATTCGCACCACGCCCAGATCGGCTTCTATGCCGCAGGCCAGCTCGACATCGAAGCGAGGCGTGGTCGGATCGGCAAAGAAGACGGGCGCCGAGTACTGTCCCACCTGGAGGGCGATGGACCCTGAAGCCTCCAGGCTTTGCACCAGTATCGCCGAGTCCGACGCAATGGCCGGATCTGCGCCGATTGGCTGGTTCCAGTGGCTGGCGGAATCGTAGAGTCCCAGACTGGCGAAACTCGGCAGCTCGGAGGGTTGCATTTGCGGCGGCACTTCAAAGCCATCGCGAAAAACCAGATCGCCGGCTTCCGCAGCCAGTCCCAGGGTCATTCCCATGGCGACGAAGGTTGCGCGCATGATTTATTGTTGTTTCAAACGGCCGTGGCGTCTACCCCCGATGCCGCCCTCCGTCTCCGAGCGCGCGCGGCCGAAGCAGTCGCACGAGATCACCGGTGTCCCAATCGACATCCTGCCACTCGCCGCGAAGGTCGATCTCGGCTAGGTTGGCGGTGGTCAGCAGCTTTCCCTTGGCGGTGCGCTGCTGCGCCTCGTCGCACAGGGTCTCCAGCAGGTCCTCGAGTCCCGGATTGTGGCCGACGAGCATCAGCGTCGTGATCTCTTCGCCGGCGCTCCTCGTGAGCGCCAGGAGCTCGGAGGCGGGTGCCCCGTAAAGGGCGTCCAGGTAACGGATCCGTCGGTCATCGACCGACCAGCGCCCGCGGGCCAGCTCGAGCGTCTCCCGCGCCCGCACAGCCGTCGAGCACCAGATCTCGTCCGGATGGACGCCGTGCCTTTCCAGCCACGCGCCCATGCGCGGCGCATCCCGCCGTCCGCGCTTCGCCAGTGGCCGCTCGAAGTCGCTCCCGGCGTCCGTGTCCCAGGCGGACTTTGCATGGCGGAACAACCAGATTCGGTGCATGAATCAACCTCCGGTCACTTCCCCCTATGGTACATTCCTGCGGCCATGAGCAGCGCCAGAGAACAAGCCCGAATGGATTGGGTCCGGGACCGGTTTCCCGGCGAAGACCCGACGGTGGAGCGCGCCTCCGAGGACGCGAGCTTTCGATCCTACTGGCGGGTACGCGTCGGCGGGCAGCGCTTCATTCTCATGGACGCTCCGCCGGACAAGGAAGACAGCCGCCCTTTCGTAGATGTCGCCGCCCGCCTGCGCCGGGCCGGGCTCCACGCGCCCGAGATCATTACCTCTGATCTGACCTCAGGCTTTCTCCTGCTGGAAGATCTCGGAGAGACGCTCTACGCCGAGGAGCTTACTCCGGCCAGTGCGGACACCCTCTACGGAGAGGCCCTGGCGGCGCTGGCACGCATGCAGCGAATAGACCCGGGCGGCCTGCCGCTCTATGACCGGAAGCTGTTGACATCGGAAATGGACCTGTTTCCCGACTGGTATCTCGCCCGCCAGCTGAAGCGCCCGGTCGACGAGCAGTTTCGGCGCTGGTGGTCCGAACTCCAGGACCTGCTCGTGGGGAATGCGCAGGAACAACCCCAGGTGTTCGTCCACCGTGATTTCCACTGTGGAAACCTCATGCGCTGCCCCGACCCGCCCGGCATCATCGATTTCCAGGACGCGGTGCACGGGCCGGTGACCTACGATCTCGCTTCCCTGCTGCTGGACCGCTATGTCAGCTGGCCGGCGGATCGCCTGGAGCACTGGTGCGAGCAGTTTCGCCAGGCGCACGCGAGCGACGTCGCCCCCGAGCTGTGGCAGCGCTGGTTCGACCTGACGGGACTGCAGCGCAACCTCAAGGTCGTCGGCATTTTTGCCCGCCTGAACCTGCGGGACGACAAACCCCGTTACCTGGAATGGCAGCCGCGTTTTCTCGGCTATGTCAGGGCGACGGCCCGGCGCTACCCCGAGTGCGCCGCGCTGGAGAGCTACCTGGAGGCGCTCGAACCATGCGGGCCATGATCCTGGCGGCAGGTCGCGGCGAACGGCTGCGCCCCCTCACCGACCGCACGCCCAAGCCGCTGGTCGAGGTCGGCGGCGAGCCGTTGCTGGGGCGGCACATCCGCCGCTTGCGAGCCGCCGGTTTTCAACGCCTGGTCATCAATACTTCCCACCTGGCAGGACAGATTCGCGACTATGTCGGAGACGGGAGTCGCTGGGGCCTGACCATCCGGGTGATCTACGAGGGGCCGGAACCGCTGGAAACCGGTGGCGGGCTGCGCAATGCGCTCCCCCTGCTGGGACCGGAGCCGTTTCTCGCCATCAACGGCGACATCGTCACCGACTATCCCTTCGAGCGCCTGACCGACGTACGCCCATCGGGCGCCCACCTGGTGCTGGTCGACAATCCGGCCTGGCGGTCCGGCGGCGACTTTCTCCTGGTGGACGACAGGGTGACGGCCCGGGAACCGGCGGGCCTCACCTTTTCCGGCATCGCCGTCTACCGGCCGGCGCTGCTCGCCGGCCCGGAGCGGGGTCCGTTTTCGGTCGTTCCACTGCTGGAGGGCGCCATCGAAGCCGGGACCCTGACCGGGGAGCACTATCGCGGCCTCTGGCACGATACGGGCACGGCCGAGCGCCTGGAGGCGGCCCGCGCGGCGGTTCTCGCCTAGCCGAGGGGCTTCAATTCCGCCAGGTAACGGCGGGCATTCTCGACATAGTGCGCAGCCGACTCCCGGATGGATTCGAAGGTCGCGTCATCGACCTCGCGGATCGCCTTGGCCGGCGTGCCCACGATCAGGCTGCGGGGCGGAAAGGATTTGCCCTCGGTTACCAGCGCATTTGCGCCGACGATACACCCCTCACCGAGCGTCGCCCCGTTGAGCACCACCGCATTGATGCCGATCAGGCAATGGTCGGCGATCGAGCAGCCGTGCAGCATTGCCTTGTGGCCCACGGTCACGCCACGGCCGATGGTCAGCGGTTGTCCCGGGTCCGCATGCAGAACGGAACAGTCCTGGATGTTGGTGTCGTCACCGACCGAAAGTGTTTCGACGTCACCCCGCAGCACCGCATTGAACCAGACGCCGACCCGCTCGCCGAGGCCGACGTCCCCGATCACCTGGGCGCCGGGCGCGATGAAACAGGATTCCGGAATGCGTGGCCGCAGGTCACCGAGGGCGTGCACTTCGCCAAGAAATGACATTGATAAATACCTATAATTTACTGATTTGAAATAATATTATTGCATCGAACTTCGAGGTACTGCACGGCCTTCACGAAGTCCGCAAACTGCTCGTCCCCGAACTGTCCGTGGTAGTAGCGGTAATAGATCTGCTGCGCGATGCCGGCCAGCCGAAACAGGCCATAGACCTCGTAGAATACGAAGTCGTCCACGCTGCGACCGCTCAACTCGAGATAGCGCCCCACCAGTTCGTCGCGACTGAACATGCCGGGAATATGCGTCGGCTGACGGCGAATCACGTGGAAGCCGGGATCGTCGTCGGACTGAACCCAGTAGGCCAGTGCCGCACCCAAATCCATCAGCGGATCGCCGATCGTCGCGAGTTCCCAGTCGAGTACGCCAACGACTTCCTCCGGGCGTTCCCTGTCCAGCACCAGGTTGTCGAACCGGAAATCATTGTGGATGAGGCAGTGGTCGCTGTCTTCCGGATGGTCGGCCAGCCAGCCCATGACCGCCTCGAAATCCGGCGCATCGGGCGTCCGTGCAGCCCGATATCGCTTGCTCCAGCCGCCGATCTGTCGGCCCACATAGCCGGTGCCCCGGTCCAGCCAGGCCAGCGCCGGATCGGCCACGTCGACCGCATGCAGCGCGACCCAGGTTTCAACCAGCGACTCGCACAGGCGAGCGGCCTGCTCGGGCGAGACCTCCAGGCCCTCCGGGAGATCGCCGCGCAGGATCAGACCGTCCAACTTCTCCATCACGTAAAAGGGGGCGCCGATCACCTCGGTATCGTCGCAGGCCAGGTAGACTTCCGGGACACGGCCGAACTGGGGTCTCAGGCCGCTGAGGATCCGCGCCTCGCGGAGCATGTCGTGGGCCCCTTTGGCCTTGGTTCCCGGCGGTGCACGGCGCACGATCAGCGAACGCTCCGGGTAGTCCAGCCGAAAAGTCAGATTGGATGCGCCGCCCCGGTATTGATGGACCTCAGGCCTACCGTCGAGACCGTTCAGCTGGGCTTTCAGGTACTCATCAAGTGACTCCAGGTCCAGCAGCTTGCTCACGACCGGCCCCGATGCCGGGCCAATTCGAGCTTGCCGACCAGATGGCGGTGCACTTCGTCCGGGCCGTCCGCGATGCGCAGCGAGCGGGCCGAGATGAACATGCCGGCCAGCGGAAAATCGTCGCACAGCCCGCCCGCACCATGCATCTGGATGGCCATGTCGACCACGTTCTGGGCGACGCGAGGCGCCACGATCTTGATCTGGGAGATCTCGCTCATCGCCGCCTTGACGCCCGCCCGGTCGATCATCCAGGCGGCCTTCATGGTCAGCAGGCGCGCCTGTTCAATGGCCAGTCGGGCCTCGGCGATCCGTTCCAGGTTCCCGCCCAGTCGCGCGAGCGGCTTGCCGAAGGCGGTTCGTTCGACGGCACGGCTCACCGCCAGCTCCAGGGCCCGCTCCGCCATCCCGATCAGGCGCATGCAGTGATGAATGCGCCCCGGTCCCAGCCGGCCCTGGGCAATCTCGAAGCCGCGCCCCGGGCCGCCGATGATCGCGTCAGCCGGCAGGCGCACGTTGTCGAAGCTTACCTCGCCATGGCCATAGGGCGCGTCGTACTCACCGAACACCGGAAGCATGCGCTCGACCTTGACGCCCGGGGTGTCCATCGGAACGAGGACCATGCTGTGCTGGCGGTGTCGGTCGGCTTCCTCGTCCGTCAGACCCATGAAGATCACAACGCTGCAGCGTGGATGACCGATCCCCGTGGACCACCACTTGCGCCCGTTGACGACCACTTCGTCGCCTTCCAGGCGAGCCGTTGCAGCCATGTTGGTCGCGTCCGACGATGCGACTTCCGGCTCGGTCATGCAGAACGCGGAGCGGACCTCGCCCGCCAGCAGGGGCTCCAGCCACTCGCGCTTCTGGGCCTCCGACCCATATTTCCAGAGCACTTCCATGTTGCCTGTGTCCGGCGCATTGCAGTTGAACACTTCCGGGGCCAGGACCGAGCGGCCGGTCAATTCCGCGATCGGGGCGTATTCGGCGACCGAAAGGCCCGCGCCAAGCTCCTTGTCCGGCAGGAACAGATTCCACAGGCCAGCCGCCCGCGCCTCCGCCTTCAGTTCGTCGACGATCGGAGGCACGAACCACGGGCTATCCGCGCTGCGCAGGGTTTCCAGGTACTCCCGCTCGACGGGCTCGACTCTGGAGGTCAGGAATTCGCGGGCTTGGGCAAGCGTTTGCTCACAGCGATCGGACAGGGAAAAGTCCATGGGCCACTCCAGTCAGTTCAAACATGAACTGCATTGTAGCGGTTACTGCGCCGGGGTTTGACTCGCCTGCTTCCAGTCTTCGACCGCGGTCGTAAATCCCTTCAGGAAATCATCGTCTTCGGCAAGCGCCCGAAGCCGCTCGAACACCGCGATCTTGTTGTTCATTCCGCCCCCGAGCAACTCACCGCAGACCCGGGTGGTGAACCCGGTGAGACCGGTGTCACTGGCCGGGCCGGCCACAGCTGCACAGGCGCCCTGGACATAGCCGAGCAGAAATTCGTCCTGGAGCAGGACATGGCGGATCTCGTCGTCTTCCATCTCGAAACGCTGCATGTACTGCATGATGAACGTGGTGGCTTGCTCGACCAGCGTTTCGATGTCCTCCGACTCGGCCGTCTGCAAAACCAGCCGCCCATCCTCGTCGGCAATGGTCTCGGACCGGACCGCACCCCACACCAACGCTCTTGCGGATTTCATCTTGTCTGACATAAGTCTCGGAGGCTCCTTCGTCCGGTCAAGCTAGCATCGTTTCATTACCGCAACCTTACAGCCCACAGAGTGTAGTGGACCTGTGGAAAGTCATGGGCGATTCTTCGCATTCAACCCATGTGCGGGTAGCGATATTCGATCGGTGGCACAAAATTCTCCTTGATCGCTCGCGGTGAAATCCAGCGCTGGAGATTCAACATCGAGCCGGCCTTGTCGTTGGTCCCGGAGGCGCGTGCACCACCGAAGGGCTGCTGGCCGACCACTGCCCCGGTGGGCTTGTCGTTGATGTAGAAATTGCCGGCAGCAAAGCGCAGACGCTCCATGACCTGCGTCACGGCCTCGCGATCGCGCGCGAACACTGCGCCGGTGAGGGCATATTCGGTCGCGGAATCCAGTGCGGCAAGAGTATCTTCCAACGCCTCGTCCGGATAGCGGCAAAGGGTCAGTACGGGACCGAAGATTTCCTCCACCATCAACTTCGAATCGGGTCGATCGGCCACGACGATGGTGGGATCGATGAAATAGCCCTCGCTTTCGTCGGCTCGCCCGCCCGAGACGATCTCGTGATCTGCACTGTCACGCGCGAACTCGATATAACCCTTGATCTTCTCGAAGGCCCGGTCGTCGATGACGGCGCCCATGAAATTGCGCAGGTCGCGGGTGTCGCCGACCTGGATGGTCTCGGCCATGTTGCGCAACGCCACCAGCATCTCGTCCCAGCGACTCGCCGGAATGAAGGCCCGGCTGGCTGCAGAGCACTTCTGCCCCTGGTATTCGAAGGCACCGCGGATCAGCCCGACGGCGGTCTGGGTCAGGTCGGCGCTGGGGTGCATGAACACGAAGTCCTTCCCGCCGGTCTCGCCGACGACACGCGGGTAGCCCCGATAGGTGTCGATGTTGGCGCCGACGGTCTTCCACATGTGGCGGAAGGTTCGCGTCGATCCGGTGAAGTGGATCCCGGCCAGATCGGGTCGTTCCAGCGCCGGACCACCAATCTCGGGGCCGTCGCCGGGCAGCAGGTTGATCACACCGGGCGGCAACCCGGCCTCTTCCAGCACCTGCATGAAATGCCACGCGCTGTAAATCTGGGTGTGCGACGGCTTCCAGATGACCGTATTGCCCATCATCGCCGGTGCCGTCGGCAGGTTTCCGGCGATGGCGGTGAAGTTGAACGGCGTCACGGCAAGGACGAAGCCTTCCAGCGGTCGGTAGTCCACGTAATTCCAGAGCCCCTTGGAGGACGTCGGCTGCTCGGCGTAGATGCGCTCGGCAAAGTGGCAGTTGAAACGCAGGAAGTCGATCAACTCGCAGGCCGCATCGATTTCTGCCTGATAGACGGTCTTGCTCTGGCCGAGCATGGTCGCGCCGTTCATCACGTTGCGGCGCGGGCCCGAAATCAGCTCCGCCGCCTTGAGGAAGATCGCGGCCCGGTCCGCCCAGGAGACGCGGCTCCAGGTCTTCCAGGCTTCTGCCGCGGCATCGGCGGCCTGTGCTACTTCCGTTGCGCCCGCCTTGTGAAAACTCGCCAGGACATGGCTGTGACGATGCGGCATGACGGCCTGGTCGGTCGTGCCGGAGCGAACGCGATCGCCACCGATGACGGCCGGAATTTCGAGCCGTTCGTCGGCCATGCGTTCCAGCGCAGACTCCAGGGAAGCCCGTTCGGGGCTGCCCGGCGCATAGTCCTTGACGGGTTCGTTGATGGGCGCGGGGGTTGTGATGCTTCCGTTGATCATGGGGTACTCGAAAACTCGGGTTGTGAGCCTATTTTATCAAGCCCGGGGGTTCATTCGGGCGGTTTTTGCATCGGATGGGTCAGCAGCGGCCAGGCGGCCCGGAGATAGATGATCATCGACCAGATGGTCAGCAGCGCCGCGACCCACAGGGCCACGTGGCCGATCTCGAAAGTGGGGATGAACAGGACCGGCTCGCGCAACAGCAGGAGAATCAGCGCGATCATCTGGAAGGTCGTCTTGACCTTGCCGATCGCCTTGACGTTCACCGCCGACCGCTGACCCAGCTCGGCCATCCATTCGCGCAGCGCCGAGATGGTGATTTCCCGGCCGATGATGACCGCCGCCGGTATGGCGAAAAAGGCCGTCGGATGGTGCTGGACCAGGAGGACCAGGGTCACCCCGACCATGAGCTTGTCGGCGACCGGATCGAGGAACGCGCCGAAGCGGCTGGTCTGATTGAAGCGACGGGCCACATAACCGTCCAGCCAGTCCGTGATGGCTGCCACCGAGAAGATGATGGCAGTCGCCCAGTTGGACCACCAGTTCGGCAGATAGAAAACTACCACCAGTACCGGGATCAGCAGGATCCTGAGCAGGGTCAGAACGTTGGCGGTGTTCAGCTCCATGGGACCCGCAGAGTGCCCGTAACCGGCCCGGTAATCAATCGTCGTGGAGCACGGCGTAGATCCGGCGAGCCAATTCCCGGCTGATCCCCTCCACCGTGCTCAGCTCTTCGACTCCCGCTGCTGCCAGGCCGCGCAAGCCGCCGAAATGGGTGAGCAGCGCGCGTCGCCGCTTGGGACCGATCCCCGGCACGTCCTCGAGGACCGAGCGGCGCCTCGCCTTCGAGCGGCGCTGCCGATGACCGGTAATCGCAAACCGGTGCGCCTCGTCCCTGATCCACTGGATGAGACGCAGGCCGGGAGATCCGCTGCCGGGCTTCAGGGTTTTCCTCGCCGCGCCCGAGATGAGCGTTTCCTCTCCCTCCCTGCGCCGCTCGCCCTTGGCCACGGCGACCACGTGGATTTCGTCGATCTGCAGCTCGTCCAGCGTTTCAAGGGCCTGGCGCAGCTGTCCCTTGCCGCCGTCGATCAGGAGCAGGTCCGGCATCTTGCCCTCCCCGGACTTCAGGCGCCGGTAGCGCCGCTCAAGCGCCTGGCGCATGGCGCCATAGTCGTCGCCGGCCGCCACGTCACGGATGTTGAAGCGCCGGTAGTCCGATTTCACGGGCCCGTTCTCGTCGAAAACGACGCAGGAGGCAACGGTCTTCTCGCCGCGCGTGTGGCTCACGTCGAAACACTCCATGCGTGCGGGCAATTCGTCGAGATCCAGCAGATCCTGCAGATCCTGAAGTCGCTTGCGAAGCCCGGAATGACTGGCCAGGCTGGTCGCCAGGGCCGTTTTTGCGTTGCGCTGCGCCATTTCCAGCCATTTGGCCCGATCCCCCCGGGGATGGGCCACGATTCGGACGCGATGACCGGCGCGCTCACTGAACACCTCCTCAAGAAGTTCCCGGTCTTCGAGGTCTTCGCCGATCAGAATCTGCCGCGGGATCTCCCGCCGCAGATAGTGCTGGCTCATGAAAGCCCGCAGCACGGCCGCAGGCTGGTCCGGGGCCGGCAGCCTCGGGTAGAACGCCCGGTTGCCCAGGTTGCGCCCCTGGCGAAAGAAGAGCACCTGCACACACGCCTGCTGACCGTCGGTCGCCGCGGCCACCACGTCCAGGTCACCCTGGGCACCGGCGACGAATTGCTGCGCCTGGATCTTCTGCAAGGTGACGATCTGATCGCGCAGTTCCGCGGCTTTCTCGAATTCGAGCGCCTCGCTGGCCCGCTCCATGCGCTCGACCAGTTCACCGATGACCTTTTCGGCGCCGCCTTCCAGGAACATCCGCGCGTGGCGGACGTCCTCGGCATAGTCTTCCCTGCTGATCCTGCCGACGCATGGCGCAGTGCAGCGCTTGATCTGGTACTGCAGGCAGGGGCGCGACCGATTGCGAAAGAACGTGTCCTCGCACTGGCGGACCCGGAAGATCTTCTGCATCTGGTTGAGGCTGTCCCGTACCGCATAGGCAGACGGAAACGGCCCGAAATACTCGCCCGGCTGGCGCTGCGGGCCACGGTGGAAACCCAGCCGGGGAAACTCGTGTTCGCTTGCCAGGTAGATGAACGGATAGCTCTTGTCGTCCCGCAGCAGCACGTTGTAACGCGGCTTCAGCGACTTGATCAGCTCGTCTTCGAGCAGCAGCGCTTCCCCTTCGGTACGGGTGACGCTGATCTCGATCCCGGCGATCTGGGTGACCATCGCCTCGATGCGCGGATCACGGCTGCTGCGCGAGAAGTAGCTCCCCACCCGTTTCTTCAGGTTGCGCGCCTTCCCGACATAGAGCACCGATCCGTCCTCGGCCAGCATCCGATAGACGCCGGGCCGTCCCGGAAGCCGGCGGCAGAAAGCCTTTCCGTCGAAGGCAGGATCAGTCATGGGCACAGGATATGGGGCACGCGCCGGTTCGGTTCAAACCGGCCGAGGCAGTGGTCAGGAAATGGCTTCCTCGATCTCCAGGACCTCGCAGGCGCGAGTGACCAGATCCACCTGCACGATCTCGTGGGCGTTGGTGTTGGCTACCCAGAGCGTGTTGCCGGCAATCATCATGCCCGCCGGTTCCTCGAACGAATACTCCAGTTCCGGCGTGCTCAACTGGCCCGACTCCAGGTCCATCATGCGAATCTTGTTGTTGAAGCTGTCGGCTATGTAGACCTCGTTGGCCCGGCCCCGGATCGCCACGTCCATCGGATATTGCAGGCGCGCGCTCCGGGCGGCACCGTCCTCCAGCCCGAAATCGAAGGCATGGTTGCCGATCCTCGTACCGACGTGCCCGGTTCCGATCCGAACTTCGCGAATGGCCGACCCGTCGGCATCAGCCACCATCAGGATCCCCTCACCGACCGCCAGGCCCAGGGGCTGGACGAAACCAGCCGCCACCGCTTCGCCGTCGATGACGCCGGGTTGGCCCGTGCCCGTCAACCAGCCGACGGTTCCTTCGCCGAGATCCAGGCACCAGATCTGGCTCATTCCGGCGGCGCTGATGTAAAGCTTCGGTCCATTGCAGGCCAAGCCGACCGGCATCATCAGCCCGACTTCGCGGAGCTTGCGCGTCGAGCGGGTCATTTCCGGGATCCCCGGCTTGCCGTTGCCGAGAATGGTCTCGACCTCACCGTTGAACAGGTTGATCCGGCGGATCGCGTGGTTGTTCGTGTCGGCCACATACAGGTGGTTGTCGGCGTAAGCCAGCCCGCGGGGCACGCTGAAGCCGCAGTTGGCCAGCACACCGTCCCAGAAGCCGGGGTTTCCCGATCCGAATACCCGCTGGATGCGGCCGTTCTTGGTCAGTTCGAGGATCCGGTTGTTGCCCGCATCACTGACGTAGATCAATCCACGCGCTTCGACCACTGCCGTCGGAAACTTAAGGATGCTCGCCGTCTCCGGGCGCCGCGCCGGCCCGACGCGTCCGTAGTTTCGGATGTCCTTGTCGGCCGCTTCCTGGAGCAGCAAACCGACCAGTTCGTCCAACTCACTCACCTGGTCGTCGCCCTGAAAGATCTTTCGGAGCTCGCCTTCCGCGTCAATGACCACCACGGATGGCCAACCCTCGATGCCATAGGCCTGCCAGGCCTCGTAATCGGGATCGCAGGCGACCGGGAACCGAACATAGTGCCGGTTGATCGCCTTGATCACGTTTCGCGGGTTTTCCTCGTGGGTGAATTTGGCGCAATGGATGCCGAGAACGACCACGCCGTTCTCATGTTCGTTCTCGAGATCCCGCAGGACGGGCAGCATGTTCAGAGACTGGATATTCGAATAGGTCCAGAAAAACAGCAGGACGACCTTGCCGCGGCTCTCGCTGAGGCTCGGTGGGAGGTCGATATTGATCCAGTCGAGCGAATCCGGGAGATACGCCTTGCCTTCGCTCATGATTCCCCTTTCTCCAAGTGGGTGAACAACCCCTGGATCGCATTCTCCAGCAAATCAAGGACCTGCTCAAATCCATGCTCGCCACCGGGATAGGGATCGGGCACGTCTTCGGCAACGTCCAGGCTGCTGAATTCCAGCATCTTGTGCAGCCGGGCGCGCGGCGTGTCGGGCTGCAGCTCCCGGAGGGCCTGATAATTGCGCTCGTCCATCGCGATGATGTAGTCGAAGGCCATGAAATCGGCCGACGAAACGCGCCGGGCGCGCTGGCGACTCAGATCGATGCCCCGCCGGCGGGCGGCCCGCTGGGAGCGAGGATCGGGGGGCTCACCCACGTGGTACGCATGGGTGCCGGCCGAGTCGAATTCGAACCGGTTCCGCAGGGCACCCTCAAGCGCCATCGCTTCGGCCACGCCCTGAGCCGTCGGCGAGCGGCAGATATTCCCCATGCAGACGAACAGCACCCGGATCTGATCCGGTTGCTCACGAAGCAGGGCCTCCACCCGGGCCACATCCTCCGGCACGTCGACCCCCTGGGGAATGCCTTCCCGGCAGCGGGCCACGACGATCCTCGCACCCATGTCCAGGGCCCTGAGCTGTTCCAGCTTTTCGCTACGCTCGCTTGCACAGGGGGTTTGGCTGCAGAAATGCTGCAGGAAGCCGTTGCGATAGGCGTAGATGCCGATGTGACGAAGGTACTCGGTATCCGGCGGGAGTTCGGCTCGGTTCTGGCTGAAATAGTCGCGATGATAGGGAATCGGGGCCCGCGAAAAATAAAGCGCCCGCCGGTTGCTGTCGGTGACCACCTTGACCACGTTGGGATCGTGAAGCGCCTCGGCGGAACGGATCGGCGCGCACAGCGTGGCAACCTGGGCATCGGGATTGTTCGCTATCGCTTCTGCCGCCTGCCTGATCGCCGCCGGCGGCGTCAGCGGCTCATCTCCCTGCAGATTGACGATGATCGCATCGTCGGGCAGCTTCAGCTGCGCGGCAGCCTCGGCAATCCGGTCGCTCCCCGAATTGTGCCGACCGGTCATGATCGAGCTTGCGTCGAATTCGTCGCAGACCTGGGCCACCCGATCGTCATCAGTGGCCACCCACACCTGCTCTGCCCCGGACCCGCGGGCAGCTTCGTAGGCATGCTGGATCAATGGTCTTCCCGCGACCGGGGCGATCACCTTGCCCGGAAACCGCTCGCTCGCGTAGCGCGCAGGAATTATGACGAAGAATCGTTCCATGTTGCTCCCGTCTCGAGAATGTGGCGCAGCAGCGCGTCGATGCGCTCCGTCAGCTGCCCATCCAGATCGGCGGCGACCGGAAAGGCCCACCAGTCCTCCCCCGCAAACGGGGCGCATTTTACCGCGTCTTTTTCGGTCATCACCACACATTCGCCGGCCAGTTCCGCGAGTTCGTCCTCGCTGAAGGCGTGATGATCAGGATAGGGATGTTCGATAAGCGGCCGACCGATCAGCGGTTGCAACTGGCCGAAGAAACCGGCCGGCCTGGCGATCCCGGCCACCGCGTGGACCCGCTCTCGACCCTGCAGTGCGGACGGCTCGATCCGCCGCTCGGCATCGCGCAGGTTGACCAGGTCCTCCCCCTGCAACGCCCAATCCCGGCCCTTTCGCAGGACCATATCCACCCGGTTCAGGCGGTCCATGGGCTCACGCAAGGGTCCGGCCGGAATCAAACGGCCATTGCCGATGCCGCGACTTCCGTCCAGCGCCGCGAACTCCAGGTGCCGCTGCATGGCCAGGTGCTGCAAGCCGTCATCGGAGATGATCAGGTCGACGTCCGGAGCGAGCAAACGGGCACAGGCAACCCGGTTGCTGCCTACTGCCACCGGCACCCCGGTCCGGCGGGCGATGAGCAGCGGTTCGTCGCCGACGAGACGTGGAGAGTCACCTTCCACAACCCGATGCGGCCCTTTGCCGACGACGCCTCGGTAGCCCCGGCTGATTACCCCCGGGCGAAAACCCAGCCCGCGAACCCGATCCACCAGCCACAGTACCAGGGGCGTCTTGCCGCTCCCGCCGACCGTGATGTTCCCGACGATCACGACAGGTCGCCCGCAGCCGTGACTCCGCCGCAGGCCCATCCGATACAGCCATTGCCGAACACCGATCAGCCAACGGTATACCCGACTCAGGAGAAGCAGGATCAGCGGTGGCCGGCGATCCGGCGCATACCAGATGCCGTTGAGATAGGCTTCTAGCGCAGACATGGGGCGCCGGTCCGGGGCATCAATCGTCTGCGGCTCCGACCGGATCGTGAAACTGCATCCGGTGCAGCGCAGCGTAATGACCGTCCCGCTCCAGCAACTCGCGGTGGGTGCCCTGCTCCACCAGGCGCCCCTGGTCCAGCACGATCACCTGGTCGGCGTTTTCGATCGTGGACAGGCGGTGGGCAATCACCAGGGTCGTCTTGTTGCGCATCACCTCTTCCAGTCCTTTCTGGATCGCCCGCTCGGATTCCGTATCGAGAGCGGAAGTGGCTTCGTCCAGAATCAGGATCGGTGCATCCTTGAGAATGGCCCGGGCAATGGCCACCCGTTGCCGCTGTCCCCCGGAAAGCTGGATGCCGCTCTCGCCGATCCGGGTCTGCAGACCCTGCGGCAGCCGGTCGATGAACTCCAGCGCGTTGGCCCGCCGTGCGGCATCGCGGATTGCCTCCTCGCTCGCCCCCGCCAGCCGTCCATAGGCAATATTCCGCGAGACCGTATCGTCGAACAGGACAACGTCCTGGCCGACGTAGCCGATCCGATCGCGATAGTCGGCCAGCCGGAATTCCGCTATATCCCGATCGTCGAGGAGAATGCGCCCCGCCGAGGTCGGATAGAACCGCGTGACAAGACTCACCAGCGAAGTCTTTCCGCTGCCCGAGCGGCCAACGATCGCCGTGACCGTTCCCGGATGGGCCTCGAAGCTGATGTCGCTCAACACCTGCTCGCCGTCCGCATAGGCCAGTCCGACCGAGTCAAAGGAAAGGCGTCCGTCCACCTTGCCCACCGGCTTGCCGCCATCCTCCCGTTCGCTGGGAAGATCCATGATGACGAACACGCTTTCGGCCGCCGCAACGCCGCGCTGGATCATGACGTGCACATTGGTCAGCTTCTTCAGCGACGGCAGGATGCCGAGCATGGCGGTCATGAATGCGATGAAGGAGCCGGGAGTCACCGAGCCTTCCATGCTGTCCAGGGTGGCCAGATAGACGATCACGGCGAGCGCCAGCCCGGCAAGCAGCTGGATCAGCGAAGCGCTCGCCGCTTTCGTCGCCACCAGCTTGAGGTGCTGGCGCCGGTTGTTGGCATTGATTTCGCCAAACACGTCCTCTTCCTGGGCCTGTCCTCCATAGATCTTCACCTCGCGATGTCCGGCGACGATCTCCCCGGCGCGATGGGAAACGTCGCTCACCGAGTCCTGGATCTTGCGGCTCAGGCGGCGAAAGCGGCGGCTGATGTAGCTGATGAAAAGCGCGATCACCGGCCCGATCAGCAAGGTGGCCAGGGTGAGCTTCACGCTCTGCAGGAACATCACGCCGACCAGAAACACGACGTAGAGCGAGTCCTTGACGACCACGGTGATGGCGTTCGTACTCGCCTCCGCGACCTGTTCGATGTTGTAGGTCAGGCGGGCGATCAGCTGTCCCGTCGAGTGCCGGTCGTAAAACGCGGCGGGCAAGCGCAGGTACTGGTCGAAGAGCTGCTGGCGAAGATCCCGGATGACGCTGCGCCCCACGGCGGACATGGCGTATTCGGCGACGAACCCCCCGAGACCGCGGACCAGGAATACGAGCGCAACCCAGTAGGGCATCTGGCGGATGACGTCGCTCTTTCCTGCGAGCAGCGCATCGTCCAGCAGCGGTTTCAGGAGCGCCGTGAAGCCGGCTGTCGCTCCGGCGTCGGCCAGCATTCCCAGCATGGCCAGCAGGAGCACCGGCCAGTAGGCCCGGGTATAGCGCAGCAGCCGTGCATAGATCGGCCAGGCCCGATCGACCGGGATCGTCGGCGTCGCGCCCTCAGACATCAGCCCGATCCGGGCGTCGTCGCGATCGAAACGTTGACGAAGCCGAGCTGACTGACCGCATCCATCGCCGTCACAACGTGCTGGTGGGGCGTGTTTGCGTCAGCCCGGATGGTGATCGGCTGGTCGCGGTCCTCCCCGGCAATGCGCTCGATCGCTTCGCGTACCGTGGTCACCTTGTTGTTCACCACCTCGCTGTTGTTCACGAAGAAACGGCCCTTGTCGGTAATCGCGATCTCGATCGGCTCCGAAGGCTTCTGGACGGCATCCTCCGTGGCTTCCGGCAGTTCGATCTTCAGCCGCGCATGACGCTCGAAGGTCGTCGTCACCATGAAGAAGATCAGCAACAGGAAGACCACATCGATCAGGGGCGTGAGATTGATCTCGCCCTGGATGTCCCGGGCCTTCTCGCGCAATTTCACGCGGAACTCCGGAGCGGTCTCACCCCGGCCTTCACCCCCAGGTCGATGGTGTCGATCAGGGCAATGGCCTGCTGCTCCATCTCCACCACGAGGCGCTCGACCCGGCCCTGGAAGTAGCGGTAGAAGAAGAAGGCCGGAATGGCCACGCTCAGACCTGCCGCCGTGGTGATCAGCGCCTGGGAGATGCCACCCGCCAGGGCGTTCGCGTCACCCACCCCGTAGGTCATGATGGCGCTGAAGACCTTGATCATCCCGATGACCGTGCCCAGCAGACCGAGCAGCGGGGTGATGCCGGCGATGGTGCCGAGCGCATTGAGATAACGCTCCAACTCGTGAATGACATGCCGTCCCGTATCCTCGACCGCCTCCTTGATGATCTCGCGCGATCGGGACCGATTGCGCAGGGCTGCGGCGAGGACTCGCCCCAGGGGCGAGTTTCGGGCCAGGGCCTGGATGTGTTCGTCGTCCAGTTTGCGGCTGACCGCCCAGCTACGCACCTGCTCGCCCAGTTCCGGGGGAATCACGTTGGATTCGCGCAGCGTCCAGCCGCGCTCGAGCACGATTCCCAGGGCGATCGCGGAGCACAGCAGAATCGGGGCCATCAACCAGCCACCGGCAATTACGAATTCCAGCAAAGGTCACTCCTGCTTGTTTCAGCTGTCAGCGTTCGCCGCAATCATACTGATTTTCGCCAGCAGCGTCTTGAACGCGCGGATGCCACGGGCGATGCCGCTTTCTCCGCTCGAAGGACAGCAACCGGATGCCCTTCTCATTCATCCGCAGGTGGAGATATCCGCAGTATCCGGTGTGCAGCCGCCGGCTTTCCGCGAAGCGTCCGAGCACATCGGCATGGGGCATACCGTAACGGTTGTCGCGACCGGCCGAGAAGACCACCCACCGGGGCTGAGTCCGGGCGACGAAGCCGGGTGAACTCGAACTCCGGCTCCCGTGGTGTCCCGCGATCAGCCCCTGCAACCTTCCCAGATCATCCAGCAGCCGCGCTTCGATCACCTCGGTGGCATCCCCCGGAAGCAGGAATTGTCCGGCGCCTGCGGAGACGAGCAGGACACAGGAGCTGTCGTTGCCCAGGTACGGCAGGCCGGGCCCCGGATGGAGGACGCGGAACACCACGCCGTCCCAGTCCCACTGCTGTCCGGCACGGCAGGGCTCGAGATGCGGACCGCTCACGCTGGATAACGTCCGGGCGACGTCGATCCGTTCGCGCACCGCCTCGAAACCGCCGGCGTGGTCCAGGTCCCCGTGACTGAGGATCGCGAGGTCCAGTTCCTGCCATCCGCGCCTTTCCAGGAAGGGCGCGACGATGCTCTCGCCGGCATCCCAGCCGAAACGACTTCGCGGACCCGCGTCATAAAGCAGCACATGCTGACGGGTCGTGAGGATCAAGGCCAGGCCCTGGCCGACGTCCAGGACATGAAGATCGATGGCGCCGGCCGGCGGTCTGTCAGGACCCCGCAGGAAACCGGCAAGCAGGGCAAGAATGCCCAGCCAGCGCCCGGGTAGTCCCGGCGGCAGCAGCAACAAGCCGGCGCCCATCAACAGCCACAGCGACGTGTCGCTTCCCAGGGCGAAGGGCGGCGCCAGTTCAGCTGTCGCGGCGAGGATCCGATACAGACCGTCGATACACAGGGCAGCGAGATCGAGGGGCCACGCGGCGATGCCCGGATGGGAAAGCACCAGCAGCGCCGCGCACAGCAGCGGCGGAACCACAAGAAAGGCCAGCCAGGGAATGGCCACGAGATTGACCAGGGGCGCGACCCAGCTCTGGCCGAGACCGAACTGGGCCGTCAGTGGCAGCAACCCGATACAGACCACGAATTGCGCCCGGAAAAGGTGCCTCCGGCCACCCCGCGCCCGGCCGTGCAACCCCAGGGCCAGCGCTGCGACGGCGCCGAAAGACAGCCAGAACCCGGAATCCGCCACCGCCTCCACGCGCACCACCAGCAGCAGGCCGGCGGCGAAGATCAGGCCCTTCGCGAGACTGACGGGGCTGCGAAACCACCAGAAGGCCGCAACCGCCGAGAACATGACCAGTGCCCGGACCGTCGGCACGGAAAAGCCCGCGAGTGCCGCATAGAGGGCCGCCGCCAGCAGCGCCGGGATCAGAGAGACCGAACGGCGCGGGGCCAGCCCCGGGCAGGCTCGCCAAAGGCAACGCCCAAGGAGAAATCCGAGCCCTGCGCAAAGGCCGACGTGCAGCCCGGAAATGGCCAGCAGGTGGCTGGTGCCCGTGGCCCGGAAGACTGCCCAGTCGTCTTCGTTGAGGCCCCGGCGATCCGCCACTGCCAGCGCAGGGAGCAGCCGCCGGGCCGGCCCGGGATCGACATGTCGCGCCAGTTCCGTCGAAATTCGAGCCCTGAGCCGGTCCAGGGGCGCCGCCGTGGGTAGCGCATCCAGCGGCTGCAGCGCCCGGACATAGCCGGTGCCGTGGATGCCCCGTGAGAAGGCCCAGGTTTCAAAGTCGAACTGGTCCGGATTCGCCAGACCGACCACCGGTCGAGCGCGCACCGCGAGCCTGAGGTATTGGCCCGGGGACAGCGAGTGAGCGGGTTCCAGCCAGGTCAGGTTCAACCGGGCACGCTCCAGCGGCTGCCCCGCGCCTGCGACGACGAACTCGAAGCGCAGCCGGTTCTCCGACTCCCGGGGCAAGGAGGCCACCCGTCCCAGGAGGTCGAGTTCGCCGTCCACCTGAGATGCCAGGGTGCGATACTCCGCGACCTGCCACCAGAACCAGGCGCAGCCCGCCAGGGCGGCCGCCACGGGCCATGCCGAACGGCGCCACAGGGACCAGGCGAACAGGACCGTCCATGCCACCAGAGCGGCGGGTTGGTCCAGCCACGCCGCAACCATGATGCCCGTCACGAAGCCGCTGACAATCCTTGTCATCATGCCTCATTCCCTTGTCCGCCGGGTTCCTGCCGGCGTGTATTGCGCGGCTCAGCCCGGCTGCGTTTCGCTCAGAGCGCCCCCCGAGAGAGCAACGATCCGGTCCATGCGCCCGGCCAGGCGCTGATCGTGCGTCACGATCACCAGGCTGGTCCGCAGGTCCTGGTTGAGACCGACCATCATCTCGAAGACCCGATCGGCCGTGTCCTCGTCTAGATTGCCCGTCGGTTCGTCGGCAAGGACGCAGGCTGGCCGGTGGACCAGGGCCCGGGCAATAGCCGCGCGCTGCCGCTCGCCGCCGGAGAGCTGGCCGGGCTTGTGTTCGAGCCGGTGCCCCAGCCCCACCCGCTCGAGCATGTCTGCCGCGCTGGCACGGCATTGAGCCGTGTCGACTCCGCCGATCAGCAGGGGCATCGCGACGTTCTCCAGCGCCGAGAATTCCGGCAGCAGGTGGTGAAACTGGTACACGAAGCCCAGGTGGGTGCCGCGCAGGCGCCCACGTTCCCGGTTTCCCAGCGCGGAAAGAAGCCGTCCGAGGAGCGTGATCTCACCCTGGCTGGGCTGATCCAGCCCGCCAAGCAGGTGCAGCAAGGTGCTCTTTCCGGCACCGGACGGGCCGACGATGGCGACGCTTTCGCCGGGAGCGACGCTGAAGTCGATCCCGCGCAGGACTTCGATGTCGCTGCGCCCCTGGCGGTAGACCTTGTGGACGTCGCGGCAGCTGAGTACGGCCTGTTCGCTACTCATAACGCAGGGCCTCGGCCGGGTCGGTTCTCGATGCACGCCACGCCGGATACAGCGTTGCCACCACGCTCAGGAGAAAGGCAAGGATCGAGACCTTTATTACGTCCGGCCCGCGGAGGTCGGAAGGCAGGTCGCTGATGTAGTAGATGTCGGAAGACAGGAACTGGGTGTTGAAGGTCTGCTCCAGCCAGGGAACGATCTGTTCCACGTTGCTGGCGAGCAGGACTCCGCCCAGTACCCCCAGGCCCGTTCCCACCAGCCCGATGATCACCCCGAGTACCACGAAGATGCCCATGACGCTGGCCGGGCTGGCACCGAGTGTACGCAGGATTGCGATGTCCGACTGCTTGTCGGTGACGGTCATCACCAGGGTGGAGATGATGTTGAAAGCGGCCACCGCGATGATCAGGGACATGATGACGAACATGACCGTCTTTTCCATCTGGACCGCCCGAAAGAAGTTGGCGTGGTTCTGGGTCCAGTCGCGGACCATGTAGAAGCCGTCGACCGATTCCCGCAACTCCGCGGCGACCTCCCAGGCCTGGAACAGATCGCGCACCTTGATCCGCACCCCCGAAACACCGTCCTGCGTTCGGAACAGCCGCGCCGCGTCAGCCAGGTGGATGAGCGCCGTGCCCCGATCATATTCGTGCATGCCGACCGAGTAAGTCCCGGACACGGTGAACCGCTTGACCTGCGGCAGGACGCCGGCGGGCGTGGCCCGAACCTGAGGCGCGAACACGGTCACCGGGTCCCCGATGCGCACACCCATGGCCAGCGCCAGGTCGGCGCCGAGGACGATGTGGTAAGCCCCGTCCTCCAGGGACGACAGGTCGCCCTCCACCATCTGCGCGCCGACGTCGGACACGCTGGTTTCCCGGTCCGGAAGGATCCCGCGCACGATGGCGCCGCTCACGCGGTAGCCTTTCAACATGGTCTCCTTCTCGATATAGGGCGCGGCACCGACGACCTCGGGGTGTGCCGATGCCAGCTCGATGACGCCCTCCCAGTCGGTCAGGTCCGCCGCTCCGCTGGAGATCGTCGCATGCGACACCATGCCCAGGATCCGCTCACGCAGTTCCTTCTCGAACCCGTTCATGACCGACATGACCGTGATCAGCACGGTCACGCCGACCGCGATCCCGAGCATCGAAATGGCGCTGATGAAGGAAATGAACCGGTTGCGCCGCTTTGCCCGCGTGTACCTCAGGCCGATGAAGAGCTCCAGCGGCTTAAACACCGGAAGCATCCAGCTGCGGGGTGTCAACCGCCCGGCCCGCGACGAGGCGTTGATTCAGGCGCCGGAGCGCTTCGGGCTGTTCCCAGCGAAACACGGGCGGAAGAAAGCGGGATCGACCACCGCGGTGAACCTCCAGTACGACCAGATCAGCGCTGCGATAGCGTGCGGCGAGCGAGTCGGCATAGCGGCGGCGACCGTCGCGGTGAATCAGGCAGATCGACCCGTCTCCGTCCCAGATGAGACGCACGGGACCGGACCAGGCCCGAATCACCGACAGGGCGCTGAGCGCGATGACAACGAGGGCAGGAGCCCACCACGGGTGCGGCATCGCCAGGGCAGCGACCAGCCCGGCCAGGTGGGTTGCCACAGCGACCAGCGCATAGCTGGCGCCGGGGGCGACCCGCAGGTCAACGCAGGTTTCGTATCTGCTCGACAAGTTCGGCGATTCCCTTCTCTTCGGGCGTGTTCCGCCCGGTCATCCAGTCCCACAAGAGGTCGTCCTCAGCATCCAGCAGAGTCATGAAAGCCTGCCGCCGGGCATCATCCAGGCCGGCATAGTGACGACTCACGAAGCGTTCGAGCAGGATGTCGAGTTCCAGCATGCCACGCCGGCACTTCCAGCGTATCGTGGCAAGGCCAGGTTCCTCCATGGTACTCATGGGGCAGTCGATGGCGATAGCAAAATGCCCAAGTTCGTGTCAGAAATCGGAGACGCGGCCCTTGCGTTCCCAATCTCCGTAGCGGGTCGGCTCCGGCCCCTTGGGACCGCCGATCTCCTCCGGCCAATCCTCGTGATCGGTTCGGTGCGCGGGCGGAGAGGTCGTGTTTTTCTCGTCCTCAGGCCTTATCTTTTTCTCATCACTCATTGCTCAACCTCGATCGATCAGACGCGCCAACTTCAGCAACAGGAACGTGACCAGCACATGAGCAAACCCGATCATCAGGCAACCGGATCGCTCGGCAAACTGTTTGACATCATAACAGTGGGGGGTTCCGACGCGCGGGATTTCCTGCATGCCCAGCTTACCTGCGACCTCCGGCGGCTGAGCGAGGAAACGTCCCTCGCAGGCGCCTTCCTGACCCCCAAGGGACGGGTCCTGGCCAGCATGATACTCGTCGCTTCCGGCAAGCAGGTGCTCCTGCTCACACATCCGACCGTGTCCGACACGCTGCTTCAGCGTCTGCGCATGTTCGTTCTGCGCTCGGACGTCACCCTTTCCAGGGATTCCGGCCTCTCCGTCTCGGGCGCGCTGCGCTTCCGGGACTCGGACGAGATCCTGCTGGATTGCCTGCCGGTCAAGCGGCACGCCGGCGAGATCACCGTCGCCTGGCCCGGCGGATCGCAGTTGCTTATCGGCGCGGAGCCTCCGGGGGCGCCCATTGATGAGCAATGGCTGTCCCGCGATGCGGTCCTCGGCATCCCCCATGTCACTGCCGCCACCAGCGATCGACACGTGGCGCAGATGCTGAACCTGGACCGACTCCGTGCGGTCAGTTTCAAGAAGGGATGCTATCCCGGCCAGGAAGTGGTGGCCCGGGTCCACTACCTCGGCGCGGTCAAGCGGCGGCTGGCCCACTACCGGGCGGACGCACCGCTGGAACCCACCAGTCAACTAATCGACGACGCGCAACAACCGCGCGGAGAAGTGCTCTACTCGGGGGAGGTCGCGGGCGAGAACGGCCATCCGATACTGGCGGTCGTGGCGACGGACGGCGCATCCGCGACGCTCCACGAAGCGGAGACCGGAATCGCCCTGGAGCCTGCTCTGGCCAGCGGGGAACCAAATATCGTATAGTTTGTCAATGCTTCTTAACTGTTTTGCCTAAGCCACTGATAATAGTCGCTGATCACCGCCACGCTCCGGGCAGCCGGCAGACAAGAATATTTGGAGGGGCCATGTCTCGTTTCAGATGCATCGGATTGATCCTTGGGCTACTGACGACCGGTCTGGTCCATGCCGAGACCTACAATCTCGTGGTGCAGCCGATCTACACGCCCGAGCGGGCGCGCGAAGTCTATGCGCCGCTGACCGATTATCTCAACCGCGCCACCTCCCATACCTTCAATCTGGTTACGCCCAAGAACTTCCACCACTATTGGGCAGACATGCGTCGCCGCGATGATTGGCACCTGATTTTCGATGATGCCCATTTCACCGACTACCGCGTCCAGAAATTCGACTACACGCCGCTGGTGAAGACCGCCGAGCAGGCCAGCTTCTCGCTCCTGGCCGGACCGATGCTCATGGAGACCGAGCTGGATACGCTGGTGGGGCGGCGAATCGTCACCATGCCGGCGCCCAGCCTGGGTTTCTCGCTCCTGACCGAGTGGTTCAGCAACCCGCTCCAGCAACCGATCATCGTGTCGTCCGCCTTTACCTGGCGGGACACGGTCGAGATCGTATTTGCCGGCGAAGCCGAGGCGGCCATGGTTCCGACCTGGCTGGCCCAGCGCTACCCGAACCTGCTGCCGATCCGGGAGAGCCGCCAGCTGCCCGGAGAGGCGATCAGCGCCTCCGCCGCAGTCGATGATGCGGCCCGCGAGGAAATCACCGCCGCGCTCCTCAAGCTGCACGAGGACGAATCACTCTACGAGGTGCTGGTGGAGCTCAACATCAGCCAGTTCGAGCCGGCGACGGAGGCCGAATATGCCGGCCACGCCGATCTGCTGAAGTCCTTCTACGGCTACTAGGGCTCGGCCACGATATAACAGATCCATCCGGCGTCCGCGGTGCCCACCATGGTCTCGGTGAACTCGCCGTCGCCCTCGCCCGTCTCTTCGTCCGTACCTTCCCAGTAAACGCGCACCCGCGAGAAGCCGGCCTCCAGCAGCAGTTCACGGATTTCCGGAAGAACCCACAGCCGCCAGGGATAGACGAAGGCCCGATCCAGACGCGACCCGTCCGGGAACTCGAAGTGGATATAACAGGTCATGGACTGGTCGATGGGATTGAAGTCAGCCTGCTCCCAGATGTAGGTGAAGCCATCGCATTCGCGCGGCTCCTCGATGTCGCAATGCGCCTCATAGCCGCCGTACGCGTCGAGGAAGAACAAACCGTCGGGGCCCAGCGACCCGCGCACGGACTCAAAATAGCCGCGCATGGCCGACCGGTCGTCAAACAGGTAATAGCTGAAGTTCATCGCCAGCACGGCGTCGACGGCCGGCGTCCCCGGAGCCCGCACGTCGGCCTTGACGAGTTCGATCCGCCGGCGTGCATCCTTGGACAGCCCGGCGACATTGTGCTTGCGCCCCCAGCGCAGCACGTCCCGGTCGAGGTCCACGGCCCAGGCCCGGTGTTCCGGATCCCGCGAAACGAATTCGCAGGCCGAATAGGCCGTTCCGCAGAAATCCTCGCGGATGCTCCGGATCAGGCGTCCCCGCAGGGCCTCGAAAGTCCACTCCACGAAGTTCATCTCCGCTTCCGGATCCTGCACGGCCTGCTGGTACAGCCGATGTCTGTCTGCGCGTCTGGCGTCGGTCACACTGGTCTCGGGCTCAAAAATGGCTCACGATTCTTAGCGTCAACAGGAAAGCCGTCAAGCCGAACCGGGAGGTCATTTACGTGTGTGGACGCTACTATCTCGACGCCCAGGCGGAAGAGATCGCCGAATATTTCTCGGTTGCAAGCTCCCCCGCCTTCGATGCCCGCTACAACGTCGCGCCGACGGACCTCATGCCGATCGTGGTACAGAAGGACCGGGAGCGCCGCATCGGACCGGCGCGCTGGGGGTTGATCCCATTCTGGGCCAAGGATGAAAAGATCGGCTACAAGACGATCAATGCACGGATCGAGACGGCCCCGGAAAAGCCGGCCTTCCGGGAAGCATGGAAGCACCGGCGCTGCCTGGTACCAGCCAGCGGGTTCTATGAATGGCGCACCGAGAACGGGCAGAAACAACCCTATCTCATCCGGCCCGCCCGCTCTCGCATCATGGCGTTTGGCGGTCTCTGGGAACGGTGGAAGAATCCCGGCGACGAGGTCGTCATCTCCTACACCATCGTCACCACGCCACCCAATGAGACGGTCGCCGAACTGCACGACCGGATGCCGCTGGTGATCGCACCCGAGGACTTCGATGCCTGGTTGACCGGTGACCTGGCGCCTGAGCGGTCCAGCCCCGGCGCATTGGAGGTCTTTCCGGTCAGTCGCGACGTGAACTCACCGCGCAATGATCGTCCGGACCTGATCGAACGCGTCTCCTGACCCGATGGCCGCGTCGCCGTGAAATTCAGCGCCGACATCGTCCGCGGAAGCCTGTACATGGTCGCGGCGGCGTTCTTCTTCTCCTGCATGAGCGCCCTGATCCGTCTCGGTTCGGAGGAACTCCATGCATTCCAGATCGCTTTCTTTCGCAACCTGTTCGGCCTCCTTTTCATGGTGCCGTGGCTTCTTCGCACCGGGCGCACCGCCCTCCATACGGAGCGGATCGGCCTCTACTGGCTGCGCGCAATCCTCGGAGTGATGACCATGCTGGCGTTCTTCTGGACGCTGACCATTCTGCCCCTGGCCGAGGCCGTTTCATTGAGTTTCACGGCCCCGCTATTCGTCACCGTGGGCGCGGCCTTGATCCTGCGCGAGCAGGTCCGGATGCGACGCTGGAGCGCCACGCTCGTCGGCTTCCTGGGCACGCTGATCATCCTTCGACCGGGCTTCGAATCGATTACCGCGCCGGCGATCGTGGCGCTGCTTGCCGCCGCGACCATGGCGATGTCCGTGCTGATCATCAAGTCCCTTTCCCGGACCGAGTCCAGCAACGCCATCGTCACCTACATGGTGCTGATGATGACGCCCCTGTCATTGCTGCCTGCGCTCTTCGTCTGGGAGTGGCCCGATGCGTCCACGTGGTTCCTGATGGTTGCGCTTGGAGGCTGCGGGACCGCCGGGCATCTGCTGTTCACCCGCGCCATGTCGACCGCGGACGCTTCGCTGGTCATGCCGCTGGACTTCGTTCGCCTGCCGATCGTGGCGGCCCTCGGCTACCTCATCTTCGACCAGACTGTG